>CAMWJY010000027.1 GCA_947174685.1 uncultured Mollicutes bacterium
CTCTTGAGGAGCTTCTTCATTTAGCTCTTCTTCATAATCTTGAGGCTCTTCTATAGTTTCTTCTATAGGTTCTTCTGCAGGTAAATTCCACTCCTCTTGAGGAGCTTCTTCATTTAGCTCTTCTTCATAATCTTGAGGCTCTTCTATAATTTCTTCCATAGGTCCTTCTGTAGGTAAATCCCATTCCTCTTGAGGAGCTTCTTCATCTAATTCTTCTTCATAACTTTGAGGCCCTTCTATAGTCTCCTCCACAGGTTCATCTGCAGGCAAGTCTATTTCTTCTTGAGAAATTTCATCACTCTCTACATCCTCTTCAAAGTGGATTGGCTCTTCTTCAAGGGGTTCCTCTTCAATAGTTGAATCTTTAGAAGCTTCACTTGGCAAATCCCAAATATCCTTTGGATCTTCTATTGAATCCTCTTCTAATTCTTCTGGTGAAGAATATGCACTTTCTTCTTCAACTTTTGGTAATTCCCATAAATCTTTAGGAGCTTTCTCTTCCTTAACTTCCTCATCAAAGCGAATTGGTTCTTCCTTAGGAGATTCTGTAATTTCTTCTGGTAGATCCCATAAATTTATAGGGGTAGAATTCTTCTGCTTGTGAATAGGAAAATCCTCTTCTTGCTTCAAAGCATCCTTTTGAAATTCTGTTGCTAAAATTTTATCAAGCTCATCTAGGATGTTTTCTTGTTTTTTAGAAGATAGTAATGGCTTTTCATTTTCAGCTCCATCATCTAAATTAAATAAGGTTTGACGTTCCTCAATTAAATAGTCTCCTGAAACAATATCATCTGGTCTTGATGGTTTTGGTAACCATAAGCCTTCTGGATTGGTTAAACCATCAATTTGAATACTTCTACCTGTATCTGATACATTATACTTTAAAGAACGAGCCTCTACCCCATCATTACCATTTAAATAACGGATATCTACTCTAACATTTTCTCTAAATTGATTAGGTGTCATTTTTGCAGCATCAACTAAATAAATTGGATTTGTCTTTACCGGCTTAATCATTGTAGAGCCTGCTCTTGCACGTCTAGTTATAACAATGTCCGTAACACGCATTCTCTTTAAGGTATACCTTGTAGATAGTAACAAGAAATCATCTTCCTTATTCGCATAAAAGGCAGATACAACAGCGTCCTTTGGTCTTAAATTAATAGCTTTTACACCACCAGCATTACATCCATATAAGGAAATTTCACTAGCTCTAAAGCGTAAGCCTTCACAATTCTTTGTAAATACTAAAATTTCTAATGGATTATCGATAATATCTGCAGATACAAGCTTGTCATCACCGCTTAATTTCATTGCCCGGACTGGCTTTGTATAACGATTAACATTAAACTCAGAAAGTAGAGTTTGCTTCATTGCACCCTTTGCGGTACACAACAATACTGTATCTCCAGTATTGAAATTAGAAATTACAAAACAACGGATAAGCTTTTCCTTAGGAGCAATAGCTACTACACTATTGATGTAAGTACCAACATCCTTAAATTTACATTCAGCTATTTTATGAACGGGTAAGTAAATGAAATTACCTAAGGAGGTAAAGATAAGTAAAGTATCTAGTGTAGAAACCTCTCCTAAATATAGTACAGCATCATTTTCCTTAAGGCCATTTGATTTGGCAGCATTGAAGGCCTTTATTGATGCACGCTTCATATAGCCATCTCGAGAAATAGAAATCATTACCTGTTCTTTAGAAATTAAATCTGCTTCATCAAATTTAATGGTTGTAGAGGCTTCCTTATCAATTACTGTTCTACGTTCTACGGTAACAGCCTTACCAACCTCTGCTAATTCTTTTATAATGACTTTAACAAGCTCACGTTCAGAGCTTAAAATTCTTTCATAGATTTCAATATTTTCATGAAGTTCTTTATCTTCTTCCATAAGAATTGTGATATCCTGATTAGATAGCTTATATAATTGCATCATTACAATTGCTTCAGCTTGTTCTTCTGTAAAGGCAAATTGCTTCATTAAATTTTGCTTAGAATCAGCTTTATTCTTACTAGCACGGATAGTCTTGATAACTTCATCTAGTACAGAAATCATCTTCACTAAGCCTTCTACGATATGAAGTCTTTTACGAGCTTTAATCAAATCAAAATTTGTACGATTAGTAACAACCTGCTTATAATGATTAATATAAGCATCTAAAATAGGTAAAACACCTAGACGCATAGGTCTACGATCACAAATAGAAACCATATTATAATTTACAGAAACCTGTAAATCTGTATTTTTAAATAAATATGCCATAATAGCAGATACATTGGCATTCTTCTTTAAGTCAATCGCAATTCTTAAGCCATCACGACCAGACTCATCTCTAACCTCAGCAACATCAGGAATCTTGCCATCCATACGAAGCTGTTCAATCTTTTCTACAGTTTTAGATTTAACTGTATCGTAAGGAATCTCTGTGATAACAACACGCTTACAGTTATTGCCCATATCCTCTAAATTGTATTTAGAACGAACAATAACAGCACCCGCACCCGTTAAGAATGCCTCTCTAATGCCTTCAGTTCCTAGGATAATACCTCCTGTAGGAAAATCAGGTCCTGGCATAATTTCTAGTAGGTCATCTAAAGTCATATCAGGATTTTGTAGCTTAGCTATGGTTGCGTTAATGACTTCATTAAAATTATGTGTAGGAATATAGGTAGCATAACCTGAAGAAATACCCATACAGCCATTGACTAAAAGGTTAGGGAATTTCGCAGGTAATACGGTTGGTTCTACTTCCTCTTCATCAAAGTTAGGAATGAAAGGAACTGTATTCTTATCAATATCTTTAAGTAAGAATTCTGCATTCTTACTCATACGTGCTTCAGTATAACGCATAGCAGCTGGACCATCGCCATCCATACTACCATTGTTACCATGCATATCAATTAAGCTAACACCCATCTTCCAGCTTTGACTCATACGCACTAAAGCCTCATAGATAGAGGAATCTCCGTGAGGGTGGTATTTACCCATAACCTCACCCGTGATACGAGCTGACTTTTTATATGGAGCATTTGCTGTAATCTTTAGTTCATTCATCGCATATAAAATACGTCTTTGAACTGGCTTTAAACCATCTCTGATATCAGGAATGGCACGCTCTTGGATGATATACTTAGAATATCTACCAAAGCGGTCACCAACAACCTCTTCAAGTTTAGATTCTTGGAAGGTTTCTGCCAGAAATTTATCTAATTTATCTTTAATATTCTTAGCCATAATACCCTCCTATACTTCCTCTAATGTGAACTGAACATGGTTTTCAAGCCAATCTCTACGACGCATAGCATCATTACCCATTAAAATATCAATTTCAGCCTCAGCCTCAGATAAATCCTCTAGCTTCACCTGAATTAAGCTTCTTGTTTCTGGGTTCATCGTTGTGTCCCATAGCTGTTCAGCATTCATTTCACCTAGACCTTTATAACGCTGTACAAGAGTCTGTGTATTACATTTAGCAAGGATTTGATCCTTTTCCTCATTTGTCCAAGCATAAATAATTTCTTCTTTCTTACCACGCTTAGTAATCTTAAATAATGGTGGACAAGCGATATAAACTCTTCCATCTTCTATTAATGGTCGCATATACCTAAAGAAGAAGGTTAAAAGTAGAACCTGAATATGGGCACCATCATCATCAGCATCGGTCATGATGATAATCTTTTTATAATTACATTTCTTCAAATCAAAGGCACTACCATAATCTGCACCTATGGTATAAATCATAGTTGCGATTTCTTCATTTTTAAGTACGGCATCTGCAGAAGCACGCTCTGTATTTAATACCTTACCACGTAGAGGTAGTATTGCCTGGTATTTACGATCACGACCTTGTTTTGCAGAACCACCAGCTGAATCACCCTCTACTAGATATAATTCATTGATCTCTTTATTCTTTTCACTTGTAGGAGCAAGCTTAGTAGAAAGGTTCATTTCTTTCTTATCTTTTTTATCTAAACGAGCTTGATTTCTAGCTTTACGAGCTTCCTCTCTAGCTTCTGCTTCTTTTATAGCCTTTTTGACGATGGCTTCTGATAAGCTTTTATTTTCAATTAAATAAAAGGATAGCTTATCATATAAAACCATATCTACAGCTGTCTTAGCTAAAGGAGTTCCAAGCTTACCCTTGGTTTGTCCTTCAAACTCAAGCAGGTTTTCTGTGATTCTTACAGATACAACAGCGGTCATACCTGCACGGATATCAGTACCATCTAAAGCTTGAATCTTACCTAATAAATTAAATTTTTTCGCATAGTCATTGAAGGCTCTAGTTAATGCAGACTTAAAGCCTGTTTCATGTGAACCACCATCAGAGGTACGAACATTGTTAACAAAGGATACAATTGTCTCACTATAGGTATCGACAAATTGTAATGCTACTTCAACCTCTATAGTTTCATAGACACCATCAAAATAAGCTACAGGATGTGCTGGATGCTTATTAGCATCTAAGAAGGTTACATATTCAGAGATACCATTTTCATATATAAATGTATCTGACTTGCCACTTCTTTTATCGATTAAAACCATCTTAAGGTTTTTAATTAAAAATGCACTTTCTCTTAGTCTTGTTTTAATTGTCTCGTAGTTATAAAGCGTCGTTGAAAAAACCTCAGGATCTGGTTTGAAGGTTACAATCGTACCTGTTTTCTTCGTATCTCCTAAAATCTCTAATGGTCCTACAATTGAACCACCCTTTTCAAAACGCATTCTATGGATCTTTCCCTCACGCATAGAGGTAACCTCCATAAATGTAGATAGAGCATTTACTACAGATCCACCCACACCATGAAGACCTCCAGAGGTCTTATAGCCATTGCCACCAAATTTACCACCGGCATTCAGCTTTGTATAAATAATCTCCATTGTATTTTTTCCTGTCGCATGCTTACCACAAGGAACACCACGTCCTTGATCTGAAACTGTGATGGAGTTATCATGATTAATTGTTAAAACAATTTCTCTACCATATCCAGATAATGCCTCATCAATTGCATTATCTACTATTTCCCATACTAAATGGTGTAATCCACGTTCATCCGTGGAACCAATATACATACCAGGACGCTTACGCACATGTTCTAGGCCTTCTAGAACGGTTATGGAATCGTCATTGTAAGTATTTGCTGCCATTAAAATCACCCTTTTTTCAATATTATATATATAATACCATAAAATTACATTTTTCTCAAGAATTCGAAGTGCATTTTCTTTGACTTAAAGCCAAAAAAAGTTTATAATAGTGCTAAGGAGGATGGCTCCTAAGAGCTATATGAAAGTTATGCAAGCATTAGATATTGTCATTGTCATTTTATTTATTATTCTATCCTATCTCATTGGTTCTATCCCCTTTGGTGTAGTATTAGGAAAATTAATCTGTAAAAAAGATATCCGTGAATACGGAAGTAAAAATATAGGTACAACAAATGCCATTCGTGTTTTAGGTAAAAAGGTGGGCTTTCTTGTCTTCTTCTGTGATGTATTAAAAGGAGCCTTCGTAATGATTATTATAAGAATTTTAAGTGCCACTAAAGTATGGGTGACCCCAGAACAAATTGACTTGTTTCTCTTTGGTGCAGCTGCAATAATAGGACACTCCTTTTCTATATTCTTAGATTTTAAGGGAGGCAAAGCCGTAGCTACTTCTTTAGGTGTTGTATTATTCTTAACCCCTATTCCAGCAATTGCTTGTCTAATCATATTTGGAGTTGTCTTCTACACTACAAAATATGTTTCCCTTGCTTCTACCGGAGCAACAATTACAGTCATCGCTACAGCATGGATACTCTATGTTTTCGGAGTTGCTGATGTAACAAATTTTGGTCTTTATTTTATTGCTAAGCCTACCTTGGCAGTAGCTATTCTTTATTCTATATTAGCAATGCTTATCATCATCAAGCATTTCAAGAATTATAAGCGACTTTTAAATGGAACAGAAAACAGTTTTAGAAAGAAAAAAGCTGCATAACTAAATTATAAGAAACGGCTCTTAAGAGATAAATCTTTAGAGCTTTTTTTCTTCTAGTGAAGCAATCTACCCTAACTGGAAAAGCATACTTGATTATGTTATAATTTTTGATATGAAAAAACTATCGAATAAACTGCCCAAAAAGAAAAAATTATTATAGGCATTTCATTTTTCTTTCAAACAATCTAGGAGTACTTCATGCGGGTAAAGCAGATAGTGGTATATCAAACTGGGATTTAAATTTATAAGCTATGCAAGAAACCTATTCTTCTTCACTCTTTATTTTCTTATTTTTGATTTCTAATTAACAAATGGCGACAGTTACTCCCTTGTCGCCATTTGCTTATTGCTCTTCTCTTTGTCGCTTTTTCTCTAGCGTTTCAGCAATAACATCATTTATGTTATCTTGCTTTACTACAGTTGAATTTTTCTTAATCATTTCTGAAAGAACTTCTTTTGCCTCTTTTTCGTACTCACTAAGTTCAATAAACAAAGCTTGGAGATCTTCGCAAGCAAGAATCTTAATTAGGAGTTCTCTTGCATAATTTGAGACATTATCCCAATTCCCATATAGATTGCAGATGGCCTTATCAATCATTTCGTAAGTAAGTGGATTTCCTGCCAACTGTTGTTCATACACAATACCTGTTACATCTGATAAATCATTCTTATATTGTCTGCCAGATACCAACTTCATTGCAACAAGATATTCAGCACGAATGGTGCGTATTTTAAGAACATTGGAAAATGTTTTGTAATACTCAGAATATTGAACTATCTTGGGAGTATATGATATTGTTTTCTTGAAGTCATCATTAAGCCAGCCGTTAGGTAATCCGAATTTATCACCAACTGCATTTATTGCTTCTTTCATAATTGCAGGTGATTCGTAACTCGCATCTATATCATAAGATGCATTGCGGAACTCATAGTTTATCAATATAGATGCTCCACCAACCAATATCATTTCAGCAGGTGTTCCACGTCCTCTTTTCTTATACTCTTTAGCAAGTTCTTTCAAACAGCCTTCAAGATTCTCTTTTGTAAAAGGACCATTAATATACATTTCTAATCTCACTTTCTATGATATTAAATCTTAAAAATTCGGGAATTGCTTCTTGTTTACATTTGTCTCTAACATCAAATTTTTCATTCAATTTTGCAGCCATCATGACTGCTCTTGGGTATAATGGCTTTTTAAGTGAATGTGTACGTATCTCATCATATTTAGTGCAAAGAGGAATTCCATTTACTCGACTTAAGTAGTCTACCATCGCAAGCAGGTAGAACGCTTCTGGATACCACTTCTTGTTCCAATATTTGCTAATCTCATCCTTCTGTAAGATTACCACAATGAAATCAAGTTCGCCATTATCTTTAATGAAGTGGCAAGCATTACTCTTGAAAGTCTCAAAGTCAATGCGAGGTTCAATAAAGTCCATCATCAGCTCTTCCATAGAAACATTCAAAACTTTTGAGAGTTTATAAACGGTTTCTGCTGAGCATTTCTCTAATCTTGTCTTCCCACGTACCACTTCAGATAATGTTGTATAAGGAATCCTGCCAAGTTTAGAGCATTGATACATCGTCATATTCTTTTCTTTAAGTATGTCTTCAAGCATAATATTTTCCTCCTTTCCTTCACAAACATTATAACGCTATTCCGTTATATCGTCAATAGTGTATGTGAATTTTTCACCAATAATACACTTCATTGCGTGATTCTTTATTTTAAATTCTATTTCCCGTAAGATAAGCTTCTCTTTATTTTTTTATCATATAATTATAGATTAGGGTTATTAAAAAATCTCCAAAAAAGTTATTCTTCTTTAAAAAGAAAAAAAGCTTTTTAAAAGCTTCCTATCCTTGATACTCTTTTAGCATTTCTTGATAATGCTTTAACGCCTCAGCAAATCTTTGATAGTGAATAATCTCTCTTTGTCTAAGGAAAGAAAGAGGTGCTAAAATTTCAGGATCATCTGTTAAATCCATTAAATGCTCATAGCCAGCTCTAGCTTTCGCCTCTGCAGCTAAATCTTCGTTTAAATCACTAACTGGATTGCCTGTAGATGCTATATAAGATACAGTAAATGGATTGGCACCTGCATCTGTTGGGTAGATTCCAAGACCATGGTCTGCATAAACTCCCTCAAAGCCATATTTCTTTACTTCTTCTAAGGTAGCCCCTGCGGTTAAGCCCTTCATCATTGCAACTAAAATCTCTACATGCGCAAGTTCCTCAGTAC
>CAMWJY010000028.1 GCA_947174685.1 uncultured Mollicutes bacterium
TTTAGTAATACAAGGTTCTCATGTATTCTAAAAAATATTAGAAGTTCCATCTAGTTATTTTCTATTTCGTAGAACGAGGTTAAAGCCTTTTATCTATTTGTTTTTTGGCTATACCCACACGAGATTCATTGTATTACATTAAGAACAGATGAAAAATAAAGGATTCTATTTCAAAAGAAAAAACCTAAAAATATCTTGATATTCAGGCGTATTTTTAGGTTTCATTTTTATTTTCTAAGTTCTAGTAATGTGATTACCTCAATATGCTTTGTTCTAGGAAAGTTGTCATAGCCTACTATGGATTTAATTTGATAGTAGTCTTTAAATAGACTCAAATCTCTTTTTAAAGTTAGAGGATTACAGGAAATATAAATCACTGTCCTAGGCTTTAGATAGCTGATAGCATTAATAAATTGAGGTGTAGATCCTTCTCTAGGAGGATCCATAATCAAGCAATCCAATTTTGCTCGATTTTTAGCAGCATTTGTTATATAATTTGTCGCATCATCGCAAATAAAGCTGACATTTTGGATTTTGTTAACTCTAGCATTTGTATTTGCATCCTGGACAGCTTGTTTATTCAGTTCCACTCCAATAACCTCTTTAGCATATTTAGAGGCAAAAATAGAGATTGTACCAACTCCACAATACGCATCTACTACAATATCTGTGTCTTTGATTCGGGCTGAATTGATGGCTAAGGAATAGAGCTTCTTCATTCCTAAGGAATTGACTTGAAAAAAGCTATTTGGAGATATTTTAAATTTATAATCTCCTACTAGCTCATAAATAAATCCCGGTCCATATAAAACTTTATTTTTATCCCCTAAAACAATGGAAGTATCTCTCGCATTATAGTTTTGAACAATTGTAGTAATATTCAAATTTAGTTTAAGTAAATCCTTAACCACATTACTTCTGCCTGGAAACATCTCTCCATTCGTAACTAACACTAGCATAAGTTCTTTGGTTTGAAAGCCATAGCGAACTAAAACATGACGTAATACACCTGTTTTGGTAATCTCATCATAAGGCTTAATCTTATGCTTTGATAATATTTTATTGAGTTCTTGAATTACTTTATTAGATGCCTTAGATTGCAGCATACAATCTTCTACTGTGATGAGTCTATGGGAATATTCCTCATAAAAGCCACAAACAACTTTCTTTGTTTTAGAAAGTTTATAAGTCATTTGACTTTTATTTCGATAATGGGTAGGTTCATATGTGGATATCACTTCAATTTCAGGAATGTTTTTTATGCCTTGAAATAAATCTTTTAAGAATTTCTTTTTTTGTTCCACCTCATAGGAATATTCCATATGCATAAATTGGCAGCCTCCACATTCCTTTTGATAAGGGCAGCCATCTTTAATACGATGCACACTTGGTTTTAAGACTTTAGAAAGAGTAGGATATTTCCCTTCTGTTTCTACTAAAATATCTTCTCCTTCAATACAGTCATGTATTTTATAGGTTTTATCCTTAATTTCAACCAAGGCATCCGCCTCATAGCTGACTTTTACATTTTGAAATTCTTTTAACATATGCTCACCACCTCATCATTTTAATCTTTGTAGTAATTAATCTATAAATTATAGAATTTTGGTTGTCCATTTTTCAGCATCAATAACGTCATTGACTAATCCCTCATAGAATTCCTTTTCATGGCATACTAGGACAATAGTGCCCTTAAAAGCTAGTAATGCTTCCTTTAAGGATTCCTTTGCTAGGACATCTAAATGATTTGTAGGCTCGTCTAAAATCAATGTGTTACATTCCTTTAACATGATTTTACAAAGTCTTACCTTGGCAGCCTCTCCTCCTGATAGCACCATCATTAAAGATTCTATTTTATCCTTGTTTAATCCACAGGCAGCTAAAGCTCCACGAACCTCAGCATTCGTCATTGCTGGATATTCATTCCATACCTCATCTAAGGCAGTATTCCTAGAATCTGATTCTTCTTGAGCAAAATATCCATAATGAATATTATAATCTAGCGTGCACTCCCCAGATAATGGAGGTAATAATCCTAAAAGGGTTTTTAATAGTGTAGTTTTACCAATACCATTGGCACCCTTTATAACGACCTTTTTCCCACGCTCTATAGTGAAATTAAGCTTTGCAGATAAAGGCTCAGAATAGCCAATAACTAAATCCTTAGCAGTGATTACAAATTTACCTGAAGCACCACATTCTTTGAATTTAAAATTTGGCTTTACCTGTTCTTTGGCTTTATCTATGATTTCCATCTTGTCAAGTCTTCTTTGTCTAGATTTCGCAAGATCCGTTGTAGCAACTCTAGCTTTATTTTTAGCAATGAATTCTTTTAAATCCTTGATTTCTTTTTGCTGCTTCTCATAGGCCATGTTTTGTTGTCTTTTCTTTAGCTCATACATCTGCATAAAGCCATCATAATTTCCCGTATAGCGAGTAAGAGTTCCATCCTCCATATGATAGATAACATTGATTACACTATTTAAAAAAGGAACATCATGAGAAACTAAGATAAAGGCATTTTCATAATTGGCTAGATAATTTCTTAACCAGGTCACTTGAGCCTCATCTAAAAAGTTCGTAGGCTCATCTAGAATTAAAATCATAGGCTGGGCCAGTAATAGTTTTGTTAAAAGTACCTTTGAACGCTGTCCACCTGATAAATCTGCAACATCATGGTCTAAACCAATATCTCCTAAGCCTAAGCCATTGGCTACCTCTTCTATCTTAGCTTCTAGGGAATAAAAGCCAGAGGATTCTAGTTCAGACTGAATCTCACCAGTTTCATCAAGAAGTGCATTCATTTCCTCTTCTGTACAATCGCACATTTTCTCATACATTTGATTTAACTCTTTTTCTAAATCATACATATGCTGAAAGGCTTCTCTTAAAACCTCTCTAATGGTTTTTCCCTTAGTTAGAGTGGTATACTGATCTAAATAGCCTGTAGTAATTCTTTTACACCATTCTATCTTACCACTATCTGGGCTAAGAGAGCCAGTAATCATTTTTATAAATGTTGTTTTTCCTTCTCCATTTAAACCGATCAAGCCAACATGCTCGCCCTTTTGTAGGACAAAGCTTGCGTTTTCTAGGATTGTTCTATTTCCAAAGGAAAAGGAAACATCTGTAACCTTTAATACACTCATATATTTCTCCTCAAAAACTTATGAAAGCTTAAGCATTTCATCTAATGCCTTCTTAGCAGATTTTGCAATCTCTTCTTCCACAACTATTTCATTTGTTTCATTTTTTAAAGCTTCATAAACCTCTTTTAAAGTTGTATATTTCATATCCTTACAAGAAAGCGTTGGACTTGCAAGAATAAATGTTTTATTCGGACAAGCACGCTCCATCGCATGGATAACACCCTTTTCTGTTGCAATGATAAAAGTATTATCCTCACTTTGTATAGCATAATCTAAAAGCTGTTTTGTAGAGCCTGCATAATCAGCGAGCTTCACTATGCTTTCTTGACACTCAGGGTGAACTAATACCTTAGCAGTTGGATACTCCTTTTTAAGATTCATAATCTTATTTGGGTCTAAGTGATGATGAATTGGACAACAGCCCTCCCATACATCAAATTTCTTTCCTCCTAGCTTCATTGCATACTTACCTAAATTTTGATCAGGACAATATAGAATAGAATCTCCTTGATCTAAATAATGATTGATAATTTTAATCGCATTTGTAGAGGTACAAATACAATCACTTAATGCCTTTACACTTGCAGGACTATTCACGTAAGTAATAATCCTTGTAGTAGGATGTTCTTCTTTATATTTTTTTAATGAGGCAGGTGTAATCATATCTGCCATTAAACAACCTGCCTTCATCACAGGTAATAATACCTTTTTTGTAGGATTTAAAATCTTAGCTGTTTCTGCCATAAAATGAACACCACAAAATACGATGATATCAGCATCAGTATTCATAGCAATCCTAGCAAGATTAAGGCTATCTCCTAAATAATCAGCAATGTCTTGAATTTCATTTTCTTGATAATAGTGAGCTAGTATCACTGCATTCTTTTCTGTTTTTAATCGTTTAATCTCTTCTGCGTAATTCATAGCTTTACTCCTTATGAAACTTTAAAGATATATCTAAGGACTTCACAGAATGGGTTAGTGCACCTACAGAAATAAAATCTACTCCTAATTTAGATACTTCCTCAATTCTGGTTAAATTCATATTTCCAGAAGCCTCAAGCTTCTTAAGATGGTTATTTTTTAAAACACATTTCAGCATAAGATCATTTGACATATTATCTAGCATAATAATATCACATTCTGTATTTAAAGCCTCTAAGAATTGCTCGTAGGTTTCTACCTCTACCTCTATTTGAACACCCTTTGTTTTTTCTTTAGCTAGTGCTACTGCCTGAGTTATAGACCCAACTGCGTCAATATGGTTATCCTTAATCATCACCATATCAGATAAGCAATAGCGATGATTTGTGCCACCACCATCTTTTACAGCTTGTTTTTCTAAAATTCTTAAATTTGGAGTTGTTTTTCTTGTATCTAAAATTTTACAGTTTCCTTGTAGCTTTTCCACATAGGTATGTGTAGTTGTGGCAATACCACTCATACGCTGTAAGAGATTTAAGGATACACGTTCTGCCTTCAAAATCGTTTTAGTATCGCCTTCAACTGTACCTAGGAGCTGCTTATTCTTCACCTGATCTCCAGATTTAACATCAAAGGATAAACTAAACCTTCCACCAACAGCTTTAAATACTTCTTCAACCACTTCAACTCCAGAAATAATTCCATCCTCTTTGGCAATAAAATATGCCTTAGATTGATGACCATCGGGAATTAAATTATCTGTTGTAATATCTCCTGTTGGCATATCTTCCTTTAAAGCTCTTGTAATAATATCTATAATTTCTGTTTTCATAGCTTCACCTTAATTCAAACGGAAATGACATCCGATGGAATCCTTTCTAGCAAGTGCTTGATCTATAATCAGTAACGCAACAGTTACCATATTGATTGTTTCATAATAATATCTAGAAAACACTTGAATTTTCTTTAAATTGTTATAATGCTTTGTAAGGAGCTTCTTGGCAAGGAGTAGGTTTTCTTCTGTACGAACGATAAATACATATTTACTCATCACATCTCGAATCTCTACTCTGATATCCTTAAAATTAAATTTTTTATGGGTAAATACCATATCAGGTAGAATAACATCAATCTTGCCAAAGGTATCCTTATCTCTATTAATGTCTTCTGCTGCTCTACCTGCAAAAACAATGCATTCCAGTAGAGAATTAGAGGCAAGACGATTCGCTCCATGAACTCCAGTGTTTGCGCACTCTCCTACAGCATACAGATTTTGCATACTTGTTCTACCATAAGTATCTGTATCAATTCCTCCACATAAGAAATGCTCTACAGGGGCTACAGGAATATAATCCTTAGAGATATCTATTCCATTTTCTAAGCAATGCTTATAGATTGTTGGAAATCTCTTCATTAAGAAATCCTTAGGCTGATGGGTAATATCTAAATAGACATGGTCACTCCAGGTATCAAACATTTCTCTATGGATACTTTGAGATACTACATCACGTGGGGCAAGCTCCATACGCTCAGCATCATATTTTTCCATAAAGCGATAGCCTTCAATATTTCTTAAAATTCCGCCTTCACCACGAACTGCTTCACTGATTAGGAAGGTCTTTCCAATTTGATCCTCTACATAAAAGCCTGTAGGATGAAATTGAACAAACTCCATATTCTTAATTTTTACGCCTGCACGATAAGCCATCGCAATTCCGTCTCCACAAGCAATCTTTTCATTTGTAGATTTCTTATATATTCCACCAATTCCACCTGTAGCTAAAATGATACGATTTGCAAGTACATACACCTCTTCATTATCTGGATTAATTACAATAACACCAAGGGCTTTATTTTCATTATGCAAGATTTCAATTGCCATTTCATTTTCAAAGACATCTATATTTTTTCTACCTGCAAGAGTATTTCTTAAGTCTCTCATCACATGAGCTCCTGTATCATCTCCACCTGCATGTAGAATTCTTCTGCTTCTATGCCCTCCTTCAAGCGTAGTCACTAAGGAGCCATCACTATTTTTATCAAACTGAACACCTAAGGAAAGGAGTTTTTCGATATGCTTACCTGCTTCTTCAACTAAGATTTTCGTTGCCTGTGGATTATTTAAATACCCACCAGCACGCAAGGTGTCCTCATAATGCTCTTCTATTTTTTCTTCATCAAAAACTACCTCAGCGGCAATTCCACCTTGAGCTAAATTGGAAGACCCTCTTTCTATAAAGTCTTTGATAAAAAGACCTATATGTAAATCAGAATCTAGAGTTAATGCAGCATAAATACCAGCAAGTCCTCCACCTAATATTACAACATCAAATTGCTTAATTTCTTTCATGATAATCACTTTCCTTAAGAATCAATTCATTATAACATAAAACGCCTTAATAGTAAAACTATTAAAGCGCTTTAAAAACATAATTTTCTATAGGATGACAATAATTTCTCCCTTATTATAACGTCTCTTGGGAATAAGCTCATGATCCTTAAGACTTAAATATTTTGGATTAAACATTTCTACTTCATTTCCTTCCAAAAAGCCTTTCACTTGATTCTTACCCTTTAATTCATTAAGACGTTCTAAAACTGCAGTTTTAATTTTATGTGTGCCTCCTGTGCTTCCATAGCCTACGATTAAGCATAGAACACGTTCCTTAGATGCCCTTGCAAGCTTAATATGCTCCATAAGATTATAACAAGCAGTATCCACAGTTTCATTTTTCAAATGTAAATCAACAGTATACATTATAATTCGCTATAATGTAAGAAATCATTCCCACACTCTACTCCCTTTTTAATACGTACATAAATGAGCTGATCCTCTTCAATCTCCTTTAGATGAAGGACATCCATAACCTCACACTCCATCATACGAGCAGAATGAGGAATTATAATGATAGATCCCTTTTGTTCTACTTCAATGCCCTTAAACTTATCTGTAGTAGTGGAATGATTTTCTCCAAAATGAAGAGCAATATCCTTTTGGGCTTTACTCATTATAGATATTCCAATTTGATCTCCTACTTCTATATGCTTTCCTGTATCACTTTGGGCACCAAGTAGGCAAACCATTTTATCATAATCTACCTGCATACACCATGCACAAGCCATACCATATTTCACTTTTTTCTTTTCATAAGCAATAATGCTTACACTATAATCTACCGCACTAAATCCCATATTTTTCTTCTAACTCCTTTTCTATTTTTAATATATTTTGTTTTATTTCTTCCTTTAGTACCTTTTTTAATTTCAATTTTTTAAGCTTAGGCTTTCCTCTTAAGCTTAAAAAGCCAGATGGAGAAACCCAAGAGCTATTACAAGAAGATAAGGTAGATGCCTGGATTAGGCATTCTGTTCCTGATTCTATAGTATTTCCAAAGTGCTTTATCCAGCCTCTTATGACTTTAGAATGTAATCCAAAGGACAGCTTAGATGGTACAATTCCTGGATGAGCATAACAAATAGCATTTGGAAATTCTTTTTCTAACTCCTTAAATAATAAATACTCAATTAGCTTTGTATTTCTATATATTCTTTTCCAATGCTTAGGATCTAAATCCTGCTTCGCATGAAGAATACTTATAGACGAGGTTAAAACAATCCTGCAGTTCGGCTTTAGACTTAATATCTTTTTGGCAATATAATACGGACTAAAGGCATTCACCATAAAATTATATTCATAGCCATCTATTGTATATTTCTTCACCTCAAAAGTACCACTATTTAAAAATAATAGTGCTATATTTTCTAAGCTTATTCTGTTAATAAAATCACAAACACTTCTAAAATCTGACAAATCTAAATAGATATGATTTCCGCTAGTTTCTAAACTACGACCTGCCTCTATATAATTTTCATTTTTGAAATAGGAAGCTAAGCATTTTCCTATAGCTCCTGTTGAGCCTATAATTCCTATGGTTCTCATACAAAGAAACATTGCCCGCAAGATGCGAGCAATCTATTCATTTAAATTGAACCTTCTCTTGGTATAGGCACATACAGCTTCTACTGCAGTTTCTATACCATTTTTAGAATTGATACATAAGTCATAGGAATCTGGCTTTCCCCA
>CAMWJY010000029.1 GCA_947174685.1 uncultured Mollicutes bacterium
GTTTATGATAAAAATAAAAAGAGGAATTATTTTACTGGCATTAGCTTTAGTAACAATTTATTTTTCCTTAGGAAGAGTATTTATGAATGTAGATGCAGAGGGTGAGCCTTCAAATTCTGCAAAAAATATTGCAACCCAAGCAGAAGAAGACTATACAGTAATTTCGCCAGGTGGAACCTATGATTCTAATAAATTATGTATTATTGATGAAAATGGAAGAATGACAGGATTGAATCCTTCTGGTTGGCCAGTTTCTGATAATATTCACCTTATTATTCCTAAGAATGTAGTTTCAATAGCCCCTACACCTACGGGTGGTTCAGCACAAGGAAATAATATAGGTGGTGGAGGCTGGGCTATTCGAAAAATAACCTTTGAGAATGGTAGTAATTTTACAACAATTGAAGATGGAACTAAAACAACAGGAGCATTTTATCATCTTGTAGCCTTAGATACTATTATTTTTCCTAATAATAATAAGCATCAAACGATTGGTTCTTATGCCTTTTATAATTGTGCAAATGCTGCAACATCAGTAGTTGATGGTTTACGCCATGTTGAATTTCAAACGACATATGGTGTAACAATTAAGGAAGGTGCATTTGAGGACTGCTATATGTTACAAACTGTAGATTGTAATACAGAAGTAAATGCAAATGCTACGCCTTCATCTATTGGTGATGGAGCATTTGCAGGAAATAACAAGCTATATAGGGCTGTATTTCCTTCTAATTTAACTACAATCGGAGCTAATGCATTTTCTGACAGAGCTGCAAAGGATCGCTTTGCCCAGCCTCTTGTAGATTTAGTCATTGGTGATAGTGTAACAAAAATAGGAAAAAATGCCTTTTTGGGTGCTGGTTTAACACAATTTACTATGCCTAAATCTCTAACCACTGCAAATATTGGTACAGATGCTTTTAAAAATTGTTATCGTCTTGCTGAAATAAAAAATAATTCTGAAACGATAACTTTAAATACACTTAAGACATATTTTAATGGCCTTACAGGTGTAGAGGTATTAAATGTGTGGGGAAATGATGGAAAGAATCCGGATGGAAGTCAAAAAACGTCAGGCTCCTCTAAAATCGTTCGAACAGATCAAGGCTTAGTCTTTTGTAATGATGGCACTACTTCAGGTAGATATTATCAAGTTGGATATTTATCAGAAGGAGAGCATTGGTTTGTTACAAATCAAGTTTTAGTGGAATTTCCAGAGGATTTAACATTGGCAGAAACTGGAAAATATGTATCATCATATATTCCAGAAATCCATCCAAGCTTATATACTACTGGCTATGATTGGATTGATTCTGACGGTACACCAGTATTAAATTCAAGACCTGGAGTAAATCAATTTGACATACGTTCTAGAGCCTTTGGAGATATATGGGCACCTTTCGTCAAGCTTTCTGATGGTGTTATTAACATTGAAGAATATGCTTTCTATGATACACATATTCAATCTATTGTTCTTGGGAATAATGTTGCCTCTATAGGAGATTGTGCAATTCATGCAACAGATGCAGGATGGATTAATGATGAAAGACCTGTTTCATTGACAGTTTATATGCCAACAATGAAAACTGGTACTACAACTAAGAAAATATCTTACCATACCAATGCTATTCGCGTGCCTAACTCTTTACCTGCAACATTTATTTATAAGAATAAAGCGGATTATGATGCAGATACTGCTAAGCCAAAGTGTGTTAATACTGCCTCAACGCCTGGTTCCCGTACTGCGACTTACACTTATTTAATGGATGTCAATTTCTATTCCGTAGATGCAGCAACAGGAACACAGACCTTAGAAAAGACTGTGACGAAGGTTAACGGATTAGGATACAATTATACACGAAGCTTGAAATTTCCAAATGTTTGGTCAGCAAATATTGCAGAAGAGGATAATTTACCAGAAAAGGAGATTTATACGACTACAAAATGGTATAGAAATAATAATTTCTCTGCAAGCAATTTTGATGCTACTGTTGTTAGCCGTACTACCATTGACACCGCTATTAAAGGTGATAATCATACTAATGCTTCCCTCAATTATTATACAAACATCGTAGAGGCACCTAATTTAGAGAATCAAACCTTCACGTTTGGAGATGCTTTTTATACCACAGAAGAGATTCTTACCTCTGTGTTAGATAACTCTAGTAATTTACTAGATTATTATGACATTGTCACCTCCTATCAGGATAATTTAGGCTCAGCACAAATTACAACACAAAACATAACCGCTGCAGGTAGATATACCATAACAATTTCTTTAAATAGCAAATGGGGAATATGGAAGAATGTGCCTGAAGAAGCTCTTACTATGTCTGTGCTTGTAAATAAGAAGAAGCTTGACCTGTTAGAGATGGGAGATAATAATAACCCTAAAAATTTAATATTTGATGCAAAAGATCAAACAGATGCTATTGTTCAGCTAGAAAGTGGAGATATTTATATAGCTGATGGAGGTGTCACAACGAATGGTACTGGTGACTCTATTTATGTTATAGAGTCTTATGTGAGCTATTTAAAGGAACGTACAGTTACAATAACGATTCGTAATAATAGTCTTTATAATATAGGTGCTTATACAAATAATGTTGGTAATATATCTGGACAATATATTGCACAAAGTACGCTAGAAATTAAGGATAAAAATAACTATGAATTTGCATCAGGCGGAACAAATGGTGGACGTGGTATTCGTGTTCTTATCAATGTTGATGCAAGTGAAGCTACGGTTTCTAAAACATGGTATATTGCTGGTGTTGCAAACCGTGTAGTAAACTCTGATCAGGAAACAACTACTCCAGCAGATGATGCACGTGATTTCTCTTTAATTAATGTAACAGAATGGGTTTATGGAAATATCAGCGATAGTGCATTCAACTACTATCCAGCACTTGTTAATGGTGGTAAAGCCTATGGAGATATCCGTTTCAAATTAACTCGAAATGATGTTCTTATTGGAGAATTAGATTTGAATGATTCTGATGTAAAACAAGGCGGTATCTATGTTTATAAAGATGGAGAGAGTGTTCTAAGTGACTATATCAATTCATCAATGCCTGCTGGTACATATATATTTGTACTTAATGTAGATTCATTTGATTTGGATGGAAAAACCTACCCTGCGATTGTGAATCGTACATTCCGTTTTACGGTAACAGAGCGTGAATTCACACAAGAGGATAAGAACATTGTTATAAATGCCTTAAATGGTTTAACCTTCGAATATGAATATGATGATAATCTCGGAAATCCTGTAAGACACCTATGGGAGGGTGGCTTAAATGCTTTGATAAGTGCAGATAAGCCTGGTCATACAGAAGCTACCTATACTCAGCTTACAAATTTATTAAATAAGCAATTCCAAGTAGAAAGAAAGGGAATTTGGGCAACAGATACTGCTTATTATAATAGCTTATATAAGGAAGTAGAACTTACCTATAATCTTTATCGTATGTTAAATAATAATTATGTAGGTAAAGATTCTATTTCAGCAGATTTATTAAAATCTGTAAATGAATATACAGTTTATTATCAATTGAGTGCTTCCTCTTATAAATCTTTAGTGGATACAACTTCAGATTCTCGTCGTGAAACCTACTTTAATGTAGTTATCTATAGAATGATTGATATTCCTTCAATTGAAACTAGCATTGACTATACAGGCTCTCGTGCAACGCCAATGGTTGCTGGAAGTGATTTTTATTCTATCAATTGGATTGAATCAGGTGACTTTGCTTATGTAAATGCAAGACAGAAGAATGGAAATGAATTCGTCGATATTGATCATCAAATTGATATCATTTCTTATAACGCAAAACTTTATCGTTGGAATCTTGCAAATAAACCTAGCTATGTAACTCTTGATGAAGAGGATGCTTCAAGGCTAACACTTCATTTCAAGATTAAGCCAGCAGAGAATGGCTGGAATACCTCTCCACGTATTACTACCTGGAGCTGGAATGATTTTGATCCAAGCATCAATCGAATTGTTGCAATGCCTAAATACGGCTTTGATTCTATTTCATTTTCAATCTATGTAGGCAAATTAGTAAGTGGACATTTGGAATATACTGAATTATTACAGCTATATCATGATGGTGTTCTTACTGCATTAGAAAGCATCTATTTAGATGAGGATGGAAATCTCCCAGAATGGGTTAGTGATGGTCTAAGTAACATCAATGCTGGATATTATAGACTTGTTGCTGATGTAGAACAGGATATAAATTATAAGGGAATCGATGGCATGGAAAATCAACCATTTGATTTTGAAGTATCCAAAGCCGTAAATTTATGGGATGAGACACCAAGCATTATTCATTGGACCTGGGGTTCTTATGACAAGACCATGAATTTAATTACAGCTTCTCCACTTTATACAACTTCTGGAATAGAAGGAGAAGCAGCTCCTAAGCTTCTATATTCTGTTTATGTAATAAAAAATAATGTAGAAACTCTTGTGGAGGGCTTAAAGGATTTTACTACAACAAATGGTGTAGTAGATGATCAAGCTGTTGCAGATATTCTATTTAATTTATCTGCTGGTCAATATGTTTTAAAAACAAATTTTGCTGGAACAAGTAATTTTGAGGCAATGCGTGAAAGTAGACATGCCTTTGATATTTGGCAAGCAAATAACTATTGGGAAGTCTCTCCTAGCATGACAGGTTGGGAGTATTCTACCTTTGTAGGAGATTCTAACTTCGTACCAGGAGAAGCCCATTTCTCTAATGAAGACAGTGTAGTTCACTATTATATCTTTAATACTGCTCCTGCATTAACAGCAGTTGCTGGTGAATTAGAGGGGAAAAAGCATTTTACAGAGCTAAATGAAGAAATTACGACCTATCTAAAGGAATTACAGGCAAACACTTATTGGGTACTTGCTTTAATGGATGGGGATACAAATTATACTCCATTAAGAACCTCTGTACAGTTTAGTATCATTAAAACAACAACAAATGATTGGAAGACATTACCAGGTATTACAAGCTGGACTTATGGTCAATTTTCAGATTCTCTTCTTGTAGAAGCAAAATCAAGCTTTGGAAATGATTCCATACGTTACACAGTTTATTACAACAATGTAGTCGTTTCTGGTTATGATAAGCTTACTTATGCAGATATTTGTGAAAAGCTTTCAGATTTAGACACAACATTAGATGCAATGAATTATAAGATGACTATTGAAACAATGGCGAGTGGGAATTACTATCAAGCAACAGAAACCTTATATTTTGAGGTAGAAAAGACACTAAACGAATGGAAGGATAACTTACTTCCAACTATAGCATCTTGGACCTATGGTGATGTTGCCCCTAATCCAGTGACAGCTGTAGAGGCAAGATATGAAAATGAGAAATTTGAAATCTCTACCTCTTACAAGGTAGTCACTTTAAATGGAAGTCAGTGGCAAGATGGAGCATCCTTAGGGAATGTTCGTCCTGTCAATGTAGGAACCTATGCTTATGTTACAGAATTAAAAGTCAAAGATGGTATGACATCAAATTATAAGGAGTTATCCTATACATCCTATTTTGAAATTAGACAATTCCAAAATGATTGGGATGTTGAACCAGAAGTAAGTATTTCTTGG
Organism: uncultured Mollicutes bacterium; assembly: GCA_947174685.1. Classification (GTDB taxonomy): domain Bacteria; phylum Bacillota_I; class Bacilli_A; order Acholeplasmatales; family Anaeroplasmataceae; genus Pelethenecus. Next base: position 5,615 of record CAMWJY010000029.1, read on the forward strand.
AATTATGGTGTAGAAAATGCGAAAGCAGAGTTAAATGGAAAGAACTTAGTCAACGCCAATCCATTAACAAGTGATAATGGTACAAAAATGGGAACAGTTACCTATGAAGTATATACAGGCTCTTTAAAAGAAGAAACAACAACGGTTAATGGTTTAATTGATATCCTTTCTGGAAAGGATTATGGCTCTTATCGTGTTGTTACAATTGTTACATCAGATCAATATAACAATTATACTTCATTAAGATCAACAACCGCGATTACAATCTCTAGAGTAGCTAATAGCTGGATTGCAGACGCAACAACAATGGAGAATTCACTAACATGGATTTATGGCAAAACAGATACTGTTGATGATATTACATTTAAGGCAACTGTAAACAATGAGAACTTAGTGATTACAGTAGATGGAAGCTCTACAGCGATTGCTCAAGATGAGCTTATGAGTCATCTACGTGGTCTTAATGCAGGTACACATAATATTACCGCTTCAATCGTGGCTCTTGGTAATTATCAAGCACTATCAAAATCAATTACTCTTATCATTGAACAAGGAGAAAACTCCTTTAAAGAAGATAAAGCCTTTGCCTTTGCAAATCAAGGTTGGACATGGAGTGAAGCAGTAACCAATGAAACTATTGGATTGGATATCCCAGTTCCTCAGCATGGTTCAACAATAAACCTTGTAGTTTATCGTAAAGAACAAGCAAATTTAGTTGAGCAATTTATTGTGACTCTTTTATACAATAATGGAGTGGTTTCTGAAGGTGAAGTAGAGCGACTTTATAATCGATTAAGAGCTTTAAATCAAGGCAGCTATGTACTTCGTGCAGAAATTCCTGAAACAATCAATTGGGAAGCATATCAGCAACCAGATTTAGAGTTTAACGTATTAAAGACCTCAAATCGTTGGGTAAATAATGCTCTTCCAACGATTACAGGATGGACCTATGGTGAAACTGCCCATACTCCTATTGCAAATCCTGTTTTCGGAAATAGTACAGATATAGTTTATACTTATTATATTATTGAAAATGGAATGAAAGTAGAAGTGAGTGACCTTTCAAAAGCAGGTAGCTACGTATTTGATGCAGTACTTCCAGCATCTGCTGATGGAAATTATGATGAATTAAGATTTACGGGTGTATATGATGAAGATCCATCAAAAGCTAAGGGCTATTTTGAAATCGCAAAAGCAACAAATAGAAATTGGACCACCCTTCCATCAGTTACTCCATGGGAGTGGAATAGCTTTGATGAGAGCATCAATTTATTCCGTGGGGTTCCAGCTACCTTAGGAGAAGTAACTTATACAGTTTATAAGAATGGTCAAGTTGTTTCAGGATTAGAATCCTTTAAATCAAATCAGGGTGTTGTTGAAGAATCTGCAAAAGCTTTCTTATCAGAGCTTAAGGCTGGTACATATACCTATAGTATTCATGTAGCTGAAACTGAAAATTATGAAGAATTTGATTTAGAAGATTTATCCTTCGAAATTAGATTAGTAACTAATATTTGGGAAACTTATCCATCTGTTCCAGGCTGGGCAGAATATTACCCAAGCGGACGTGAACCAAAAGCAATTGCTAAATATGGATTAGTTACGATAACCTTTACTAAATATGATGAAGAGATTCTTGAGGATGGCAGCACAAAGGAAATTCTTGGTAGAGAATATTATCGTGCAACATATGACCCAGAAAGAGGAGCTGTGATTGTACATAATCACCTTACAGAGGCTCCGGCAAGCTGGTATCAATTAAGAGCCGTTGTTGAAGCATCTGATGGTCAATATACTGGTCTTGATACATTAAATACAATTCGTGTTCAAGTATTCAGTAATGGTTTGGATCACCCTAAGAACTATTGGAAGGATGTTCCTTCATTAGACAGCTGGACAGCAGGGGATACGAGTGATCATACTCCAATCGGAAGTGGATATTATGAAGGTGTATTAAGCTATACCTATTATGAAGCAATTGGTAAGAACTTCATTAAAGGAGAATGCCTTGGAAATACCCAGCCTTCTATCCCAGGAAAATATATCGTAGTGCTTCATGTAGACGTTGAAGGGTACCCTGATGATACACTTGAGCAAGAGGTACGTTTTGAAATCTTTAACCGAATGAACGAATGGACCATCGCACCACATATGCCAAATTATGCATTAGGTGATGGTGTTGGAACTCCTGTTGGTGAAGCAAGAGAGGGTACTGTTATCTTCCAGTATGCTGTCAAGGGAAATTCCGATGAAAGAACAAGTGAGATTCCAACAACTCCAGGAAATTATGTAATGTTTGCAACAGTTGAAGCTGATTATTGTGATTTACTAGAAGCAAGAGTTGACTT
>CAMWJY010000030.1 GCA_947174685.1 uncultured Mollicutes bacterium
ATATCAATAAATTGTATAAAATCGAGCATGAGAAGCCTTATTACTCTGGACTACCAGTAGATGCAGTTATTTATGAAGCACACATTAGAGATTTGACTGCTCAATTGAATAATGAATTGAAGGGAACTTATCTTGGCTTAGTAGAAGAGGATGAAAACAAAGGATTAAATTATATTTCCTCCTTAGGAGTTACTCACCTACAGTTAATGCCAGTCTTTGATTTTGGTGGAGTAGATGATAAAAAAAGAGATCTTTATTATAACTGGGGGTATAATCCCGAACAATATTTTGTTCCAAGTGGCTGGTATTCTCTTAATCCTAAGGATCCTTATTCAAGATTGAATGAGTATTTAAGATTAATTGATGAGGCACATAAAAGAGGAATGCGTGTTGTTATGGATGTCGTTTTCAATCATGTTTATGATAGAAAAGGATTCCCTTTTGAAAAGCTAGTTCCAGGATATTTTTATCGTGTAGATGCGTATGGATGTTATACAAATGTATCTGGTTGTGGAAATGATTTGGCTACAGAAAAAAGAATGTGTTCAAGATTCATTGTAGATAATTTAATCTATTGGGCAAAAATATTTAAAATTTCAGGCTTTCGATTTGATTTAATGGGACTTTTAGATATCGAAACTTTAAAAGCTGCTCAGCAGAAATTAAAAGAAATTGATCCAAATATTTTATTATATGGAGAAGGCTGGAATATGCCAAACACTATTCCAGATGCCTATAGACCTCATGCTTATAATTCTTATAAGCTACCTAATTATGGTTTCTTTAACGACAAGTATCGTGATACCTTAAAGGGAAGTCAGTGGAATCGTTCCTTAGGATATACGTTTGGTCATCCAGCAAATCCAAAGGAAATCTTCCATTTATTAGGTGGAAGTGTATTAGATGGGTATAGATTTCAAAATCCTAATCAGAGTATCAATTATGTAGAATGTCATGATAATTATACGCTTTATGATTTTGCAATATTTTGTGCTGGGGCAAGTGAAGATGTGGCACTACGTGGAGGAAGAGTTGCCTTACAGATGATTGCAGTTTCATTAGGTATGGTATTTATTCATGCTGGTCAGGAATTTTATCGCACGAAAAAGGGTGTTGAAAATTCTTATAAATCAGAGGGCTCTATTAATCATTTTGATTATGCAAGAAAGGATAGATATAAGGAGGATATTGAAGGATTAAAGGATTTATTAAGAATTCGTAGATATTATCCTGAATTCCGTATGCAGAATCCTTACGATATTGAGCATAAAATGATATTTATTGAAGAATTATCAAATGATAATAGAGTTTGTTATTGTTTAGATGGAATAGAGTATCGTTTGACAATTATCGTAAAAAACACTCAAGATCCATATACTTTTATTTTAAATCATAGTGAAATGATTTTTGAAGGACATAGAGCTTCCTCTAATAAACAAGATCAATATCTTTTAGAGGATGCAGGTGTATATATTTTTAAGGAGGTGAAATAATGCAGATTATTGGTAAAATTGTCGGCATAAATACTTCAGATGGAATGCTGAATTTATCTATAGTGGATCAGGAAAATGCTCCTTGGAACCTAAAGGCTTCTTTAGAGCTTCCTTTTCAAATCGGACATGTGTATATTTTTGAGGTAGAAAAGAACTATAAGGAACGCATTAGCTACACTGTAGAAAAATATCAAGCTGTCAGTGATTTAGAGCTTGAAGAGAGAGATAGAATTCTTAGAATATTTTTTCCTGGGTCTCCATATAGCTTGGAAGAATCCAAAAGAATTGTATATGATGCATTAAATAACATAGAAAATAAAATTGTGCATGATATTACCAAAGCCTTGTTAGAAGCAAATGAAAATAAATTTTTTGTATATCCTGCCGCATCAAGAATGCATCATACTTATGTAGGAGGGTTAGCATATCATACCATTGGAATGATAAAGCTTGCAGAGACTTTTATTATGAATTATCCTTATCTAAAGAAGGATTACTTATATGCAGGAATTATTTTACATGACTTAGGTAAAACAAAAGAACTCTCAGGTATAGAGGCAACAGAATATACAGTGGATGGTCAGCTATTAGGGCATTTGGTGATGGGAGCATTAGAAATCAGCAAAGCTGCAGAGCGTTTAGGCTATGGAAATGCACCTGAGGTGAGAAGCCTAGAGCATATGCTAATTTCTCATCATGGACAACCTCAATTTGGAGCTGCTAAGCGTCCTATGACACCTGAGGCAGTAGCGTTATGGTATATTGACACCATTGATTCAAAGTTTAGAGTTTTAGGTGAAGAATTAAATAAGACAGAATCTAATCATTTTACAGATACGATAGGTGTTTTAGATAAGGTGAAGATTTTTAAGGAGTAGAAAATGATTGAAAAGCTGTTATCAAATGAGATATACGTTGTATTGATAGCAATTGTAGTCACTGTATTTCCATTTCTAGTTTGTTGTTATCACTATAAAAAATATGGAATCCTCCAAGGTATATTTAGTGTTCTTACCGTACCAATGCTATTTAATGGAATCGGAGATTTAATCTGTTTTATATTTAAAGGGGCAGCAGATGCACAAACTGTATTTCAAGATATATTCTTTGGATTAGATTCTATAGCTCAGCTATATAGAAAGCTATTTAGCTTTACAGGCTGGAAGTGGTTATATAATACAGGCTGGATTTATATGCCTGCTATTGTGCTATTTATTTTAACGTATGGATATAGTATTACCTTTTATAAAAGAAGAAAGCATAAGATAAAACATAAAATAAAGAAAAAAGAAGAGGTCGTGGAAGAAAATGAATAAAAAATTAATTGAATTTTTAACGGAAAATAGTTTTACAATTGAAGAGAATGGAGCCTATGCTTATATTAATGATTATCAAGTGGCTGTAGGTCAGGATAGAGTAGAGAATGCTCTTTATGGTGGTATGGCAACAATTGTTCAAGCTTTTAGTCATTTAGAACCAGAACAAATTTCTGTATTACAAGCATACTTGAAGGAGCATAAAAAAGAATTAAATATTTCTAAGTATGAAGTAACACCTGTTGGTGTATGCTTTGCTGTAATGAAGCATTTTGATACTTTAATGGATACCATTAAGCAGGTTACATACCAAATGCTTGAACTGAATGCTAAAAATAAAGGGTATTGTCCTATTACAGGAGAAGCATTGGATGAAGCAACAATGAGAAAGCTTTATTATAATAACTTTATTGTCTTTTTAAATGAGGCAAGTGTTGAGCTTTTAAATCAAGAAATTGAGCAGGCAGAACAAGAATTCCAAAATGCTCCAAACAATTATTTGAAAGGAACATTAGGTGCAGTCGTTGGTGGTTTTCTAGGCGCTATTGTTTGGGTTGTTGTTGCAGTATTTTTAGGTTTCATATCAGGTTGGATTGCGTTTTTAATTTCTTTCTTGGCGGGCTTAGGCTACGATAAGATGAAGGGGAAAGCAACAAATATAAAGTTTATTATTTCAGCTATAGTAACTTTATGCTATGTTGTATTAGCTATGCTACTAATATATGTTTTAGTTGCTAAAGGACTTATGATAGAAGAAGGAGTAGAAGGAAGTGCATTGAAGGGATTTAGTCATTATCTTAAAGTAAATGCAGAATTTAAGGCAGAATTCATTGGAAATATGGTTTTAGCCATTATTTTTGGAGCTGTAGGTGTAGTTTTCTCTTATTTCCAAATGAAGAAAACAATCCATAAAAAACAAGAAAAATTAAATTAAGATTGAAAAAGTAATTCTTTTTTGATAGAATTATAAACGTATATGAAATACGAGGATAAAGGACTAGTAACAAAGTGATGTTATGATAAGAGAAGAGGGTTAGGTGAGAGCCTCAGATAAATAGCTTTGTGAATTCACCTTTGGAGTGATGCTAATACCATCCGTAGATTGGGCGTTAACCAAAAATGAGTGCTATAGAAATATAGAACTAGGGTGGTACCACGGAAAAAATTCGTCCTTAGAAGAGAAATCTTTTAAGGACTTTTAAATTTATTAGGAGGAGAAATAATGAAAGAATTAGAACAGTTAGACAAAGTGGTTGATTCTTTAGATGAAGAATTAAATGGCATTGATGATTTAAATGCCTTACAGCAAAAGAAGGCTACCTATCTTGGTAAGAAGGGACCTCTTGCTCAGGTTATGGCAAATATGCGTGATTTGTCAATTGAAGCAAGAAAAGAAATTGGTATGCGTTCAAATAAGATTAAGCAAATGTTAGAGGAACGCTTTGAACGAAAAAGACAAGCTATTGAAAATGCAATCATTGAGAAGAAGCTAAAAAGCGAATCTATTGATGTGACTTTACCAGGTGTACATCTTCCAGCTGGTGGAATTCATCCACTCAATCAAACGATTATGGATTTAGAGGATTTATATATCAGTATGGGATATAGTATTGCTGAAGGACCTGAAATTGAAACAGATGAATACTGCTTTGAAAAGCTAAATTTACCTAAGGGACATCCTGCAAGAGATATGCAGGATACCTTCTATATCAATCCTGAGCTTTTACTTAGAAGTCAGACATCACCTGTTCAGGTTAGAACAATGCTAGCTGAAAAGGGTGAGCCAATTAAGATTGTTTGTCCAGGCAAGGTGTATCGTAGAGATGCCGATGATGCAACACATTCTCATCAGTTTATGCAATTCGAAGGACTTGTTTTAGGTAAGGATATTACTTTGGCAGATTTAAAGGGAGCTTTACTTGAAATGGCAAGAAAGATGTTTGGCGAAGAAAGAGAGATTCGTTTACGTCCATCCTTTTTCCCATTTACTGAGCCTTCTGTAGAAGTAGATGTATCCTGTGGACTATGTGGTGGTAAAGGCTGTTCTGTCTGCAAGGGCTCAGGCTGGATAGAGGTATTAGGTGCTGGCATGGTAAACAACAATGTACTTAAGATGTGTGGCTATGATCCTGAGGAGATTCAAGGCTTTGCGTTTGGTATTGGAGTTGAGCGTATTACAATGCTGAAATATCGTATTGATGATATCCGTAATTTTTATACGAATGATATTCGTTTCTTAAATCAGTTTAAGGAGGTTAAGTAAAATGAAGATTTCTGAAAATTGGTTAAAGGATTACCTAGATTTAGATCATATTACAGATGAAGAGCTTTATAAACAAATTAGCTTTCATGTCTGTGAAATTGAAACAATGAAGAAAATGGTCAATGCTTCCTTATTATCTATTGGTAAGGTATTAGAATGTGTGATGCATCCTGATAGTGATCATCTTCATGTATGCCAAGTGGAAGTAAAGCCTGGAGAGGTTTCTCAGATTGTTTGTGGTGCTCCTAATGTGAAGGCAGGAGTTAAGGTAATTGTGGCTTTACCTGGAGCTGTTCTTCCTGGAGATTTCAAGATCAAGCCATCAAAGATTCGTGGTGTGGAATCCTTTGGTATGCTTTGTTCCTTACAAGAGCTAGGTATTGAAGAAAAGTATGTAGATGAGGAATTTAAAAATGGTATATATCTTTTAGATGATGAAGCTATAGTTGGAGATGATCCTTTAGCTTATCTTGGATTTGATGATACCATTATTGATTTAGATGTCACATCAAATCGTTCTGATTTATTATCTATAGAGGGTGCTGCCTATGATATAGGTGCAGCCCTAAATCAAGAAATATTACCTATTGAACCTTCTTTTGAGGTAAGTTCTAAAAAGAATCCGGTTTCTGTAATTGTTGAAACAGAAAACTGTTATAAATATCATGCAAGATATTTGGCAAATGTTAAGATTGCACCTTCACCACAGTGGATGAAGGCAAGACTAATTGCAAGTGGAATTCGCCCAATTAATAATGTGGTTGATATTACTAATTTTGTGTTGATGGAAATGGGACAGCCTTTACATGCCTTTGATGGAGACCGGTTAGGAAATAAGATTGTTGTACGTATGGCTCATGATGGAGAAAAACTTAAAACCTTGGATAATATTGAGCGTACCTTAAATCATGAGGATATTGTGATTACAAATGGTGCTGAAGCTGTTTGTGTTGCAGGAGTTATGGGTGGTCTTACAACAGAGGTAGAAGAAACTACTAAAAATATCATATTAGAGGCTGCTTATTTTGATCCACTTTCCATTAGAAGAACTTCTTCTAAATTAGGTCTTAAGAGTGAGTCCTCAGTTCGTTTTGAACGTAAGATTGATTATGACCGTGTAGAGCGTGCTTTAGATTATGCGGCACAATTGATGGAGGAATTATGTGGTGCAGAAATCTATGATGGTGTTGCAAGTGATGTGAAGGTTGTTCTTGAGCCACAAGCTGTAACTGTTACAGCACATAAGATAAATTCAATTTTAGGAACATCTCTTTCTAATGAAGAAGTAGAGGGTATCTTTAATCGTCTACAATATTCCTATACAAAAAATAATTTAGAATATACGATAACCCTACCTTCTCGCAGAATGGATTTAGAGCCATCTGTTCAAGATATTGCTGAAGATGTTGCAAGAATACATGGTTATGAAAATATTCCGACTACCTTAGCTGCAACAAGAGATAAGGGTGGATTAACCTATACGCAAAAGCGAATTCGTCTTCTTCGTCAAATTCTAGCAAACATGGGATTGAATGAAGTTGTATCCTATTCCTTAATTGCAAAGAAGGATTTAAATCTTTATACAACTACGGAATTAGAGCCTATTTCTGTTTTGATGCCTATGACAGAAGATCGTGCTGTTATGCGTCAAAGCTTACTGAATGGTGTAATTGATGCCATTAGCTATAATAAAGCACGTAAGAATGAGGATCTAGCATTCTTTGAAATTGGTAAGACTTATTCTAAGGACAAAGAAGAAACTAAGCTTGCGATTGCGTTATCTGGTTTATTTTCTTCTCATTTATGGAAGGGTGTAAAACAAGAGGCTAGCTTCTACCTACTAAAAGGTATTTTAGAAGCCGTATGTCAAAAGCTAAATATCACTCTTTCTTATACACCATATCAAGGTGTTTCTAGCTTCCATCCAGGAAGATGCGCTGCTATCCTTCATAAGGATAAGATGATAGGACTACTTGGTCAGCTTCATCCTAAATTTAGTAAGGATATGGGAATTGGAACTACAGTTGCCTTAGAGCTTTGTTTAGATGAATTGGTTGGTGAGGCTCAACCATTTACTTACCAGCCTTTAAATAAATTCCCTACGATTGTTCGTGATCTTGCGATTGTATGTAAGAATGATATTCCTGCAGAAGATATTGCCAAACTAATTAAACAAACAGGTAAAAAGACATTGACACGTGTAGAATTATTTGATGTTTATACTGGCGAAAATGTTGGGGCTGATGAGAAATCCTTAGCATTTAAGCTAGTGTTTGAGGATCCTACAAAGACCTTAGAAACAGAGGATGTAGATAAATTAGTTAAATCTATTTTGAATAGATTAGATTATGTATATAAAGCAAAATTGCGTTAAAAGCCTTGAAAAAATACTTTTTTTGGTTGTTTTCAACAAAATGTTTACAAAATAAACAAAATGTTTAGTGAAAACAACAACAAATTGTTTTACAATTATAATGAATGATTTTAAACTATTTGTGATGAGAGGTATTAAATATGGGAATCGGAAATAATATTAAAGAACAAAGAACAAAATTAGGATTAACGCAAAAGGATGTGGCAGACAAGCTGAATGTAACTGCTCAGGCTGTTTCTCGTTGGGAAAATGAAGATGTTGAGCCAAGTATCGATACATTGAAGCAGCTATCTTCATTATTTAATGTATCCTTAGATGAATTTTTAAATAATGATTATACACCA
>CAMWJY010000031.1 GCA_947174685.1 uncultured Mollicutes bacterium
GTTATGACCTGTTGTGAAAATGATATTCAGTTCTTAGGCTATGAGGTTAAGAATGTGGATATGCTTGTTGCAATAGGGGATTGTATTTATTTAGAATGTGGTGTTGCGCATGAATATTCTAATATTGCAGAAGATGAGGTTGTAATGCTTCATGCAAAGAAGGTTTCCAAATTACCTAAAGAAGAGGATACAGTTTTGTCCTTTTAAAATGAAATTGCTCAAGTTTTGGGCTTTTTCTTTTTGTCTATTTTGTGGTATACTTATATAAGGTGATATTTTATGTTGAAAAGTTATAAAACAAACTCTGCAGAAGAAACAATTGAATTAGGTAAGAAAATAGGTAATTTATTGAATCCTAGTAATGTTCTTTTGTTGACAGGTGATTTATCTGCAGGTAAGACAACATTAACTAAGGGAATCGGGATTAGCCTTGGAGTGACTAAGATTATCAACTCTCCAACGTTTACTATTGTAAAAGAATATAGAGGGAAATGTCCATTATATCACCTAGATTTATATCGCCTAGATGGATTAAATAATGATTTTGATTTAGAAGAATATATTGAAGGTGATGGTGTTTGTGTTATTGAATGGCCTTATCAGGTAGAAGAAATCTTGCCTAAAGAGTATTTAGAGATTAATTTGAAAAGATTAAGTGAATTTGAACGTAGTATAGAGATTAAGGCAAATAGTAGTCGTTATGAAGAGGTGTTGAAGAAATTATGAAAACTTTAATTATAGATTCAGCAACAAATGTTTTATATACAGCTTTGTGCTTTGATGAGGAAGTGATTTATGAATCTTATGTTCCTGGAAAGCACGATCATGCAAGTGTCATATTAGTTGAAGTAGAGCGTGCTTGTTCAATGGGGAATATTGATTTAATAGATATAGATAAAGTAATTGTTGGTGTAGGACCTGGTTCTTATACAGGTGTACGTATGGGTGTAGCAGTTGGTAAAATGATTGCAACCCTAGAGTCCAAGATAAAGCTTAATGAAATATCTACATTAAAGCTAATGGCAAGTGGATTAGATGGAATGGTTTTAGCAAGTATAGATGCCAGAAGAGGAAATTGTTTTGGCTGTATTTTAGATACAGCTAAGAATACCTATATTGTTTCTGAGGCTTTAGTAGAAAAAATATCCTTAGAACAGAATAATTTTGATTTGCAAGTGAATGAAAATGAATATAAAGTAAATCCTTTAAAGGTAATCAAGTGGGCTCAAGAAGTTCTAGAACCTAGAACTCTTGTTCCTAATTATCTAAGAGAAACAGAAGCGGAGCGTAATCTTCATGATTAGACCTTATAAAAAAGAAGATATCAACCATATTGTTGAACTAGAAAAGAATCATTTAGAATCTTCTTTAGAGGAATCCTTTTATCTTAATGATTTAGCTAACCCTTTTGCGAGGCATTATGTATTTGAAGTGGATTCTAAAATCATAGGATTTGTTTCTTCAGTATTTGATGGCTTTTCTTTAGAAATTTTGAATTTCGTAATTGATAAAGCATATCAGACTAAAGGATATGGGACAAAGGCTTTGGCTATGGTTTTAGATGAACTGGTTCCTTTAGGATTAAATAATGTATCTTTAGAGGTTCGAGAGTCAAATAAAAAAGCTATTCATGTCTATGAAAAGCTAGGATTTAAAACAATTCGAATTAGAAAAGAATATTACAAAAATAAAGAAGATGCCTATTTTATGCAAAAGCTTTATGATGAAAAGAAAGACATAGCAAATCTAGAGGCAATTCTATTCTCTAAAAAAGAAGGTTTAAAATACACAAGCTATTTCAAGGAAAGATACTGTCTAAATTATTATGATTTATATGATTATAAAATTGATTCTGTAAAAGACTTTAAATATGATTCCTATATTTACTTCCTTTCTAATTGGCTTGATGAAAAGCTATTTCAAGGCTTTGATATTTCTAGCTGTGCATTAATGCATGTTAATGCATATCATTATAAAAGTTTATCTAGAAATACATATCCTGTAAGCTTTAATTATCTTAAGGATTGTATGGAATATACATATAAAATCAATACAGAATATGGTGAAGACTATGCACAAAAATATGCAAAGTTTAACTATGATAAAATCTCAAGTGGTAAAATTAAGAGTTATTCTGTCGTTATAAATGATAAAACTATTGGTACAGTTTTGATTTTAGAATATTATCATAGTATCTTTATTTATGGATTATATGTAGATGAAAAGTATCGTCATCAAGGGATTGCTTCTAATCTAATGGATGCTTGTATAGAGTATGCAAAAAAGGTAAACAAATGTGAGGTTTATCTAGAAGCAGAACCAGATGATACACCTATTGAAATGTATAAAAGAATGAATTTTATAGAGATTGAAACACTCTATGAAATGTTTTTGGAGAAATAATGGAAAAGACAAATGTAATGCGCATTTTAGATCAAAAGAAAATTCCATATGAAGCCTTTCTTTATCCACACGAGGAAGGCGTTTGTGTGGATGGAATAAAGGTTGCAGAATTACTTGGACAAAATAAAGCAGAAGTATTTAAGACATTAGTAGCTATAGGGCACAGTAAGCATTATTATGTATTTGTTATACCGATTGCTGAAGAATTAGATTTGAAGAAGGCTGCTAAATCTGTAAAAGAAAAATCTATCGAGTTAATTCCAGTAAAAGATTTATTGGGGATAACAGGCTATATTCGTGGTGGATGTAGTCCAATTGGAATGAAAAAACAATTCACTACAACGCTTCATATTTCTGCCCAAAGCTTAGAAAGCATTATTTTTTCTGCAGGGAAAATAGGATATCAGGTAAAAATGAATCCTTTAGATTTGGCTAAGGTTATAAAAGTAGAATTTAGTGATATTATAAGATAAATAAGCAAGAAACGAAAAAAATTGCAATTAAATACATTTTTTTATATTAAAGAAGTATCCCTTTATGTTATAATAAATGCGTAGCTAGAAGAAGTCTATAATGTGAGAGCTCTACTCCCTATAGATGGTTATGACAACTGAATTGTCGTAGAGTGGTTTTCCGAATGGATAGCGTGATTGAACATGGTGAGTACATATGTACTACCAAAACTCAATTACGCTTTTTATTTTATAATTCGATGAAATGAGAAAGGATGAAAAAAATGGAATTAGAAAAAAATGATTTTGATCTAAGTAAAGCTTATAGAAAATAGTAGAAATAAGGCTTTACAAAAAATAAATGAGGAGCTTATATGTTTATATTGGAATGTTGGCAAATATTTGAATGAAAGGAAACAAACTATTAATTATGGAGATAAATATTTTGCAGATTTATCTGCCTATATTAAATCTATTTACCCCAACCTCAAAGGATTTACTCGTAGAGGTTTATATAGAATGTTGCAATTTTATAATGCCTATTTTCTCATTTTGAAAAAGTGTCAACACTGTTGACACAATTGAGTTGGTCAAATCATTTAAAAAATTTATCTTCCACAAAGGAATTTGAATAACGTTTTTATGACTATTTAAGAACACCTTCTTGTTTGGCTGCGGTAGAATTAAAAATTGGGAAATTTAATGCAGATTACATTTTTAATATGGACTTATATTTTTTCAGCTTTAAAACTAAATGCTTTTCAAAATATATATTTCATTTTTCGACATTATTTGGTATAATTAGATAAGAATTCTAATAAACAGAGGGGATAATATGGCAAAAAATTTTTTTGAAGAATTTAAAGAGTTTATAGGTAATTACATATATGAAATCATTGGTAGTCCATTTGATACGAGTTATTTAACAAATGAACAGATAGAAAAAGCAAAATCTACATTTGATATTGAAGCGAGAAACAATCAAGAGTATGCTCTTATTTTTTATATTCCGAATAATGAAATGGCTATTAAAGGAAAAATTAAGAGTCCAATAACGGAAGATGTTCTTTCTTTAATTAAAACTATTTGTTCTTTTTTTCCAAAAGTTTCTAAATATAAATATTCTGGAACTGGATATAACCGTCCAGAAATAAGCTTAATAAATCAAATTGACCAATATAAATATGCTGTGCAGCGAGGGATATGTAATTGGGTTTGTGGAAGCGACAACGGTGAAAAAATAGAAGAACTTCTTAGCATCTTAGAAGATTGGGCAAAGAAAACTTATGAGGGCAGAAAAGTTTCTTACTCCTTAATAATAGATGTAGAGAATGATGAAGAGGATAAAGATTTTTTCTTTGAGTTTTTAAAGGATGAATTTAGTGCAACTTTGACTGACTCAATAACTTCAGCATTCATTATTAATAAAAAAGGGAAACTTTTGAAATATCAGTCAGTTATTGATGAAAAAAATCATAATAGAGTTACTTCCTATCGTTTGGATAAAAATGTTCCATTTCGTTTTGCTAATTTAATATATAAAGAAGTAAAAGATAAGAAAATTGGTCTTTTTCTTTTAAATAATGGCGACATATTAATATCTAAAAATCAGGAAATCCTTCTAGTGAAAAGAAACGGAAAATGGTTGAATTGCCAGTTATCTTCTTTTGTTAATGCCGTTAAAGATTTTACCTTAGAAAACAATATAAGTACAAAGCTGATTAATGAAATATATTATACTATGCTAGATATATCGTTTTCTCATACAGGTGGTCTAATAGCTATATTGAAAAATGATTGCTTCTTAAATGGAAGCGAACAAATTGTTTCTAAATTTGATCAGCTTAAAGAAGATATTAGTGAAGAGAATCTAATTAACATCATTAAAGAAGAAAATAAACAACTGACAGAAAATGAAATTAAAAGAGAAGCCAAAAAAAGAGTTTTGAAAAAGAAAGCTATATTAACATTATTAGCTAATAAAAATTTTTTTATCAAAATTGAAAGAAAACTTCGAAGTGAGTTAGCTGCCTTAGATGGTGCTTGCTTGATTGATAAAGAAGGAAAGCTAATTGCAATCGGAACTATTATACAAAATGACAAAGGATCTAGTGGTGGTGGAAGAGGAGCTGCTGCTAAGAAATTATCTCAAAATGGATTGGCAATTAAAATCTCCACAGATGGGTATATTGAGGTTTTTCAAGAAGGAAAAAGAATTTATCTTATAAAATAGCATATATTATTAATAGGCTATTTTAATGTTTGACTTTATCTTTGTTATATGTTATAATAGTCGAAAACTTATAGGCGGTGACCAAGGGAACTTGGCTTATCGGATTACCAAAGTATATAATTGGTAAGCACGGCGAGGAATGACACTCGTACAAAAAATCTACATTAATGTGGATTTTTTTTTATAAATTTAATAAGAATAATTCGTATCATAGGAGTAGCAATTTGATATTAAGAAAAAACTTTTAAAAATTGTTATGCTAATTTTCTTTTAGAAAATGCTTTTAGTCTCTATTTTTTTTGTATTAAATAATGTATAATAATATTGTTATGTAAATTTAAAAACTATGTTTTTATAGGAGTGATATTTATGGAAGAAATTAGTAATTATATAAAAACTTTAATGGCAGAAGATTTAAAGGAAGGAAGAGTAAAGGAAATTGTAACTCGTTTTCCACCTGAGCCTAATGCTTATTTACATATTGGACACGCTAGAGCTATTATCACAGACTTTGAATGTGCTAAAGCTTATGGTGGTAAAACAAATTTAAGATTTGATGATACCAACCCTACAAAGGAAGATAGTGAATATGTAGATGCTATTCAAGAAGACTTAAAATGGTTAGGCTATACACCAGATCATGTTTTCTTTGGTAGTGATTATTTTGAGGCAACCTATGAGAAGGCAATTCTATTAATAAAGAAGGGCTTAGCTTATGTAGATGATTTATCACAAGAAGAAGCATCAGCTTATCGTGGTACTTTAACAGAACCAGGTAAGAATTCTCCTTATCGTAATCGTAGCGTAGAAGAGAACTTAGATTTATTTGCTAGAATGCGTGCAGGTGAATTTAAAGATGGAGAAAAGACACTTCGTGCTAAGATTGATATGGCTAGTCCAAATATCAATATGCGTGACCCAATTATATATCGTATTATACATATGCATCATCACCGTCAAGGCGATAAGTGGTGTATTTATCCGATGTATGATTTTGCACATCCTTTACAGGATAGCTTTGAAGGAATTACACATAGCTGTTGTTCCTTAGAGTTTGATAATCACCGAGTTTTATATGACTGGGTTTTAGCAAACACAGATGTAGAACATATTTCTCATCAGTATGAATTTGGTCGTTTAAATATTACAGGTATGATTATGTCTAAGCGTTACTTAAGAACCTTAGTAGATACGAAAAAGGTAAGTGGATACGATGATCCGAGAATGCCTACTCTAGTTGGTTTAAAGCGCCGTGGTTTTACTCCTGAGGCTATTAAGAAATTTATTTTATCTACAGGTCTATCTAGAGTAAATTCTACTGTAGAATATCATGCATTAGAGGAAGCCTTAAGAGATGATTTAAAGCTAAAGGCATTAAGACCTAATGCAGTTGTAAATCCAGTATTAGTTGTAATTGATAATTATCCAGAAGGACAGGTAGAATATATGGACTGTCCTAATAATACAGAAAATGAAGAAATGGGTTCAAGAAAGATTGCCTTTAGTAAATATGTTTATATTGAAAGAGATGACTTTATTGAAGAGAAGCCAAATAAGAAATGGAAGAGACTTGCTTTAGGTGTAGAGGTACGTTTAATGCATGCTTACTTTATCACAGCTACAAGTGTAGAAAAGGATAAGGATGGAAATATCACTTTAATTCATGCTACCTATGATCCAGCTACACGCTCTGGCTCAGGCTTTGCTGAACGTAAGCCAAATGGGAATATTCATTTTGTTGAAAAGACGACAAGCTTACCTGCAACCTTCCGTCAATTTGAGGATTTAATCTTACCAGAGACAGAAGAAACAAAGGATTTAGATTTTATGGCACGTTTAAATCCAAATTCATTATCTATCAAAGAAGGATTTGTAGAAGCTTCCTTAAAGGGAACAAAGCCACTTGACCATTTCCAATTTGTTCGTAATGGCTATTATACAACAGATAAGGATAGTACAGAGGTCCATTTAGTATTTAACTGTACCGTAAGCCTAAAGTCCTCATTTAAGTTATAAAAATAGGGACTGCTTTGCAGCCCCGATTTTTAAGAAGTTAGGAGAGATAAAATTATGTTAAAGACTGTGAACCTAGGATTACAATATGGCTCAAGAAAACTATTTGAGCATGTGGATATTACCTTCACAAAAGGAAACTGTTACGGAATTATCGGAGCTAATGGTGCTGGTAAGTCTACTTTTTTAAAGCTTTTATCAGGAGAGATTGAATCTACATCAGGTGAGGTTATTCTAGATAAGAATGAAAGAATGTCTGTATTAAAACAGAATCAAAATGCTTATAATGATAAAACTGTATTAGATACTGTTTTATTAGGTCATCCAAGATTAATCGAAATTAAGGAACAGAAGGATGCCTTGTATGCTAAGGAGGATTTTTCAGAGGAAGATGGAATTTTAGCAGCAGAGCTTGAAGGTGAATTTGCAGAGCTCGGTGGCTGGGATGCTGAAACAGATGCTGCCACCCTTTTGAATGGAATTGGTGTGGATGAGGAATATCATTACATTCTAATGGGAGATTTGGATGCAAAATTAAAGATTAAGGTTTTACTTGCTCAAGCCTTATTTGGAAATCCAGATATCTTATTATTAGATGAGCCTACCAATAACTTGGATTATAAATCTACACGTTGGTTAGAAAACTTCTTACTTAATTTTGAAAATACAGTTTTAATTGTATCTC
>CAMWJY010000032.1 GCA_947174685.1 uncultured Mollicutes bacterium
ATATAAAACCATTACTTTCTGAAGAAAAATTGGTATTACCAATGCCGGGCAAACCAAATTCAAGTCAACAAAAATATAAAAAGAAAATCTAGTAAAATGATTTGAATTATGATATATTTTTTTAAAAAGAGAGGATGAAAGTTAAAATGCATAATCCTGAAAAAGTTAATTTAAGCAATATGTGTATGATTTATCATGATGATGAAGTGTTAGTTCAAGATAGACTCAATCCAAGTTGGCCTGGTTTGGCATTTCCTGGTGGGCATGTGGAAGAAGGAGAAGCCATTGTAGATTCTACAATAAGAGAAATCAAAGAAGAGACTGGTTTAGTTATTACAAATCTAAGAATTTGTGGCATCAAACAATGGTTTTCAAATGGTATACGGTATATTTGTTTTTTATTTAAAGCAAACCAGTTTAAAGGAAAGCTTATTTCAACACGTGAAGGAGAAAACTTTTGGATTAAAAGAAAGGATTTAATGAACTATAAGTTGGCAACTAATTTTGTTGATATGATTCAAATTTTTGAAAATGATGATTTATCAGAACAATTTAGAACATATGTTAACGGAGAAAAGGTTAGTATTTTAAAGTAACATAGTTTTTCCTCTTGAGTAGATAAAACTGCTCAAGAGTTTTTTTTTGAAAAAATGACTAGCATTTTTGGTGCTAGTCATTCTTTAATTATTATTTAGTTGTAATTAATCCACCAATCATAGAAGATAAGGAATCGTTTGTAAGAACCTCAGGAAGCTTGCCATCCCAAGTGTCATAGAAGATGATAGATAGAACAATATCTGTACACTCTTTATAGGTCATTGTACCAGAGGTGCTTTTGTAAAGCTCATCAATTAAAGCTTGAACCTTATTGATATAAGCATTTGCTGCTTCACCATTTGCTTCACCTTCGATGCGAATAGAATATGCAGTGGCATCAGCTAAGGTTTTTTCGATGGTTGCTTGGTTTTCAGCTGTGATTAGATTTGCAGAAGCTTGAAGCTCAGCTACCTTGATTTTTTGTTCTGCCTCAGCCTTTTGAGATAGAATTGCTTCAACCTCAGTGCCACCATCAATATCATCAAAGCTCACATTCACTAAAGTAATATAGTAAGTTTCAAGTAAGGTTTTTGTCAAATCTTCTTTAAAATCGATTCTTGCTGTTTCTAAGCCAGTAGATAACAATTCAAATATATCATATTTGATGGTAGAGCTTTGTAGACAAGCTTTAACTAAGGTGTTTAATGCCTCTGCAGGAATATCTGTATTATTTGTGATACGATAGAACTTACCAGCGTTTTCTTTATCAATCTTATAAATCAAAGATAGATCAAAGGTTGCATACTGGCCATCATTTGTTTGACCTGTAGTAGTTACACTTGCGCTACGATTGGCAGTAGAGATTTGAGTGATGTGCTCAAATATGGATTTTGAATGAACACCTTCACTATAGGTGTTATCTTGAATACCACCCTTAAGCTCATCATATACTATACCTACTTGGTTTGCATCCACCTTAGTAAATAAACCAAATACAAGGATGAGCATACCTAATAATCCAAGTGGACTTAAGAGATATAGCATCTTATTTTTCTTTCTTGCTTTTTGTTGTAGGGCATAAACCGTACCAAAGATTCCTCCTACTAAAACTAATGATAATACAATGCTAACAATTAAAATAATCATTTCTTTTTCCTCCTATATTCTTTGCGATAGTCGGTTGAAAAAAGAAAAGACTATCGCGCATTTTGTTAGCGCAACAGTCTTGAAAAATCATTGTATGATTGTTAAAACCGGAAAATTTCGTCCTGACGATTTTAACTATATCTTAGGTGATATCTTTCTACTCCCTGTTACACTTATACTATACCATATTTTTGAAATATTTTCAATAAAAATCGTATGAAAATTATCAAATATTTATGAATTGTCTAAAGGGTTATATAGACAATTTTCTTTTTTTAAGTATAATAGAAGATAAGAATTGTGTAGAGAATTGTTGAAAGGAGTACATATATGATAAAAAGAATTGTTTTTGATTTAGATGGTACTCTTTGGAAAACAGAAGAATCCTATCTCTATGCCTATCACAAGCTTCAAGATCAATTTCATTTAAAGCCTTTATCTGATCAAGAAATCCTATCTGTTTTAGGTGTAGAGCTATCTGATGTAAGAAATATTATTTTTGGAGATTATGAGAATGCAGATAAGCTTACTCTGCTTGCTTTAGCATCTTCTATAGAATATATTAAAGAGCATCCCATTTTATGCTCTAACCAAATAGAGGCATTATTTCAAGATTTAAATAAGGAATATGAGCTTTATATTTTATCAGGTTGCCCTAAAGCTTATCTGGACACTTTTTTAGAAATCTCTAAGGTGAGTAAATACATAAAAAAAGGGTATTCCATTGAAGATGGTAAAAAAAGTGATATATTAAAACAATTATCTTATCAAGAAAAGGTGGTTTATGTAGGAGATTCTCCTAAAGATTATGAAGTGATTTGTGATCACAGATGTGTATTTTTTTGTTATGCTAAATATGGATATTTTCCTGCAATAGCTTATGATTATTTTATAAATCAATTCGATGAAATTAAAGCATTAATGAAAGAATTAAGTATAAAAGAACAGATGTTGGTTGGAAGCCCATATGAAGTCATCAGCTATAAGGATTCAAATCTAACACTCATTGATAAAGGAAATGGTTTAACCTATTTTGGATTTTTAAATATAGGTAAAATAGAGGATTTTAAAGAGGTATTAAATCAGCTTAAGAATAAATGTAACACTATGTATGGTCCTTTTAATGGAAACACGTGGTATTCTTATAGACTTGCGGTTGATTCCTTTGATTTTAAGCTATATCCAGATTGTATAGGAAATAAAGAGATTTTAGATGCTTTTCTAAATTCGGGTTTTTCTATTTATCGTACCTATAGCTCAACTCTAGCTCCTATCCATGAGAAGGTTTGGAATAGATGTAAGAAGGCGAAGATACCCAATCCAATTCATTATAAAGTATATCATGGGAAAGAGTGCTATAATTATTTAGAAGAGCTCTATTCTATTGCCCGTATTGCATTTGAAAAGGCTGACTTTTATGAGCCAATTTCTTTTGAATGCTTTAAAGAGATATATTTAAAGAATATAGAATTAGTTCAGCCCGATATCTTAATGATTTATGAAGATATGAAGCCAATTGCTTTTAATTTTTGTTATGAGGATTTAGAAAAGAGATTTTATGTTTGTAAAACTACAGCCATTCTACCAGAATATCAAAATAAAAATATCTTGAAGCTATTGATTGATAAATCTTATGAGATGATGGTAGAAAAAGGCTATAAAGAGGTTTTATACCATTTCCAAAATGATAGGACAAAGGTATTAGAAGGAATCTTTAAAAATGGAATAATTCGTCAAAAGAAGTACGGGGTGCTACGATATGAGAATCAATAACAAGACCTGTACGCGTTGCGTAAATGATAGAACCATTAAGCATATTCATTTTGATGAAAAGGGAGTTTGTAATTTTTGTAACTCCTATGACAAGCTTTTACCTATGTTAGAAAATCAAACCTATCTAGATATGCTTTTTCAAAATAAAATAAAAGACCATAATCATACGTATGATGTGGCTTTAGGATTTAGTGGAGGAAAGGATTCTACATATGTCCTCTACCACTTAGTACATAAATATAAGCTTAAGGTGATTACCTATACTCTAGATAATGGCTTTCTATCCTTAGAAGCTAAAAATAAAATTAATCGACTTGTTAAAGAGCTTGGAGTTGCTCATGAATATGTTGTTTGTGATATGAAGCTATTAAAGGAAATGTATAAGGTCATGGTAGAAAAGTATTTATCCCCTTGTATTGCCTGTTCCTTTTTAGGCTATGCTGTAATGCTCAATTATGCAACAAAGGTAGATGCAGCTATAGGAATTCATGGAAGAAGCCCCGCTCAAATGTTTCGCCAGTTTGCTACTGATGTAGATGATGTTTTCAAGCCATTTATAGAAGAGGGATTAAAGGAAAATCCAATGCCAATGAATGAGCTTGTAAATACGATTTTAGAAAAAATAGAAAAGCTAGTTCATCCAGCCTTAGCTAAAATGATTAAAGAAAATCTTTTAAAGGAAGGCTTAAGTCAAGGCTTTAGAGAATTTGTTTCCTTCTTTTTATATCATCCTTATGATAAGGATAAGATTATAGAGGAATTAGAAGAAAACACCTCTTGGAGAGTTGAAAGTGAAGAAGAGCATTTTGATTGTATGATTCATCATGGAGCCCTTTATTTAAAGGATCAAATTGCTAGAAGAAGTCATCTAATGCCAGAATACAGTTATCTAGTAAGAAGTGGTCAAATGACTAGAGTCGAAGCATTAAATGCATTGAATTATACTCATGATAAAAAACAAGCTAAGGTAGAACTGAAAAGGTTATGCCAGTATGCAGATATATCTTATTCTAAGGTTATGCTGAAGGCATTCCTCTATAAAAGGAGATGGTGGTAATGGTATTCTTTAAAAGATATATTGTTTTGTTCTTTGAAATCCTATTACTTTATACTGCGTGTTTAGCTAGTACCTTATTTAAAGTACCTTTTTTCACGGAAACACTCTATGTTTTTTTACCATTTTTCTATATGATCCGAGTGTTAGATGATATTTTAGATTATGAGATTGATTTAAAGAATAATAAGGCTCCTTTAGGTAAAGGAGTACTTTATCCTTTAGCTATCTTATTTTTCTTATGCACAGTTGTTTTAATCTACATTTTCCAATTATGGTATCTATTCTTACTTTTTGGTTTAGTTTTACTTTTTGTCTTCTTTAAAAAGATTTCTATCTTTGCTAAAATGTTACTTTTACCTGCTGCCTACAGTCTATTTCTTTATTATAATTTCTCATATAAAATAGTGAATATTTGTATGCTGGTTTTATTTTTTGTTTTATCTATTCTTTATGCAGTTTATAAGAAATTAAGTGTAGTTTCCTTTTATGATGAGTTTAAGGAATTGAACAGCATTGGAGGAAAGGCATACAATTTAGGCTATGCAAGAGTAAAAAACACGCCAGCATATTTCATAGTTCCTAAGGAATTCTTTAAGGATATGGATAAGGATGTAAAGACAGAAGAAAGACTTAAGAAAAAAATCAATGCCTTTTGTAAAAAGAAGGAGCTATATGCAGTGCGTTCTTCAGCAATAGATGAGGATTCTTCTAAATATAGCTTTGCAGGAATTCATGACACTAAACTAAATGTCAAAAAAGAAGATGTTTTATCTCAAGTTTTTGAAGTATATAAAAGTGCTTTTACACCCCTGGCAATAGAGTATAGAAAAACAAATCAATTACCGCTAGAAGATATTTCTATGGCTGTAGTTGTACAAAAGATGATTGTAGAACCAGACTACTCTGGTGTAATCTTCACAATGAATCCTAAAACAGATAATCCTGATGAGCTAATGATCAGTATTGTAGATGGCTTAGGCGAAGATTTGGTGAGTGGAAAAAAGGATTCCAAGGATTATTTTATTTCTGCTAATCATATCAGTGGAGATACCTCTTTTATTTCCATAAAGCTATTAAAGGACTTAGAAAAGCTAGCTCATCAGCTTCAAAAAAGATATAATGGCTTTTTAGATATTGAATTTACAATTAAAAGAAACAAAATATATTTCTTACAGGCTCGACCTATTACAACGTATTCAGATATTCGTCCTAGTCAAAGAACGCTTTTAATTGACAATTCCAACTTGATTGAATCTTATTATGGGACAACCTCCTATTTAACACAAAGCTTTGCCAAAAGTATTTATCAAGGAGTATATACTAAAACTTTAGAAGCAGGACATATCAGAAAAAAGATTATGAATTCCTTAGAAGATACCTTAGAAAATATGTTATATGCGTACGAGGGAAAGCTATATTACAACTTAAATAGCTGGTACCATTTAACAAGTATTTTCCCAGTGAAATCCTCAACCTCTTATATGGAACAAATGATGGGTGTTGGAAGTGGAACAAAGGCATATAAGAAAGTTAAATTAAATTTGTTAGATATGATTAAAATAGGAGTTTGTTTTCTTCATAGACTTCATACTATGGACAAGGCTTCCAATGCTTTTATTGATAAATTCAATCAAGTTGTGCTTCCTTATTATGGGCATGAATTAAGTGGAACAAATGAAGAGCTCATAGCCTTATATCATAAAATAGAAGAGGATATATTATCTGATTTTGCAACACCCATCTTAAATGATTGTGCAGTAATGTTTTATAATGGTCGCTTAACTAAAAAAATAAAGAAAAAATATCAAGATCAATACACAGAAATCTTTGCTTCCTGTATTCATTCTAGTGGCACAATGGAAAGTGCTAAGGTATGTAGAGAGTATAATGAAATTCTAAAATGTATTTTAGAAGATGAACCTCTAGTAACAGATTTTAAGAATAAATCACCTAAAGAGCTTTATGAAGCATATCATTTTAAGGATTTAGAGATATCTAAAAAAATAAAGGATTATATCCTGCACTTTGGTTCAAGAGTAATGAATGAGCTGAAGCTAGAAACGATTACTTTGATAGAAGATCCAACCCTTCTTTATAAGCAAATTCAAGAAGGCTTAGCCTTCAAACAGGAGCCTAATTTAAATCATTCTTTAGTTGATATTCCTAAGGATATAAGAAAGCTTGCAGATAAGACAAGATATTATATTGTAAATAGAGAGCGCCTTCGTTTAAAAAGAACCTATATCTTTTCTGTAGTACGGAATATCTTTTTAGCTATAGGAAGGAACTTAGAAAAAGAAGGAATACTTTCTTCATCTAGGGATATATTTTATCTAACGAAAGAGGAAATATTTTCTCTTCCTGAAAATGTAGAAGAATTAATAAAGCTTCGCAAAAAAGAAATGGAATATTTTAATCAGCAGCCTTATTATTATCGTATCAGCTTCTATCCAGATAGAGTTTTACCTTTAAAGCAAAGCACTTCTAAGGAAGAATTAAAAGGATTAAGTAATGGTAAAGCAATCATCAAAGGAAAAGTATCTGTGATGAAGGAAATAACAGATCCTTTTACTCCAGGAGATATTATTGTAGCCTCTAGAACTGATCCAGGCTGGATATCCTTATTTCCTTTAGCTAGCGGTTTGATAGTTGAACATGGAAGTATGCTATCCCATAGCTTTGTGGTGGCAAGAGAACTAGGACTTCCAGCTGTAGTTGGTATACCTGATGTTACTAAGATTTTAAAAACGGGTGATGTGGTTACCCTGGATAGTGTTAAGGGGGTGGTTCACCTTGAAAAATAAGTATTTTAAAGAACCAAACTATATCCACTATAGTAATTGTCATGAGGATATATTGCAGCTAAAAAAATATATACCTAATCATACAAAAAGAGTTTTATCTATTGCGAGTGCTTTAGATAATTCCTTAGCCTTCTTAGAAAATGATGAAGTTAAAGTGTTAGCCATTGATTCAAACCCTAGTCAAGTCTATCTTTCTAAATTAAAAATAGCTGCAATAAAAGCTTTATCTTATAATGACTTTCTAGTTTTATTAGGCTTTAAGGAAGGAAATTCTTTAGAGGTTTATCAAACTCTTCAAACTTTTTTAGATGAAGAAACAAGAAGTTATTTTAATCAGCATCTCTTTTTAATAGAAAACAAACTAATTCATGCTGGACGCTTTGAATACTATTTCCATTTGTTTCAAAAAAAGATTTTACCTCTTGTTGCCTCT
>CAMWJY010000033.1 GCA_947174685.1 uncultured Mollicutes bacterium
ATCGTGATCATAGAAAAATAACAATTATTGATGGCAGAATTGCATATTGTGGTGGAGATAATTATGCTGATGAATATATTCACGAAAAAGAACGCTTTGGCTTTTGGCGTGATAATTGTGGAAAATATGAAGGTGAAGCTGTAGCCAGCTTTACTGCAATGTTTATTGAAATGTGGTATATGTCTACAAAGAAAATTTTGAAGCTAGAGGATTATTACACCAAATCAGAAATATCAAGAAATTCTAGCTTTGTTATTCCTTTTGGAGATGGACCATCAAATCAAGTAAATTATAGCTATGATGTATTCCGGGCACTAATTACAAGTGCTGATAAAACTCTTTATATTTCGACACCTTATCTAGTTATAGATAATGGAATATTAGAAGCTATTGTATTAGCCGCTAAGAGTGGTGTAGATGTAAGAATCCTGATGCCAGGAATTCCTGATAAAAAGTCTGCATTCTATTTAGCAAGATCTCATTATAGAGATATATTAAATGCTGGAGGTAAAATCTATGAGTTTACCAAAGGCTTTAATCATGCTAAAAATATTATTGTAGATAATAAATATGCATTTATTGGAACAGTAAATATGGATTATCGAAGTATGTTCCTACACTATGAATGTGGTGCAGTAATTGCCTTAGATGATGAAATAAAGCATATGCAAGAGGATTATCTAAAGGCGTGTGAAGAGAGCCATTTGGTAACCTATGAGGAATGGAAGAAGCGCCCATGGTGGCAAAGAGTCATTTCTTACTTCTTATATTTATTTGCTCCACTATTTTAATATTAAAACAAAAAAGGGTTGTGTACTATATGGATCACAGCCTTTTTCAATTGCCGAAAAAAACCAAAATGAAATATAGAAAAAAACCAAAATGAGATACAGAAAAAAACCAAAATGAAATACAGAAAAAAACCAAAATGAATATTGATTTTGTATTCGTTTTAGAGTACAATAGTATTAGGTGATAACAATGAACAAAAAGTATTATCCTAGAATTACAGATTCAATTCTAGATTTAAAGCTTAGAGCTTTTGGGGCTATTCACATAGTAGGACCTAAATGGTGTGGAAAAACTACAACTGCTGAACAAAAAACTAAGAGTAGTCTGAAACTTCAAAGAATTCCGGATAAGGAAGCTATTATAAAAACTGCAGAAATCACACCAGAAGTACTTTTAGAAGGAGATCAACCTAGGTTAATTGATGAATGCCAGGATGCTCCCACTTTATGGGATGCTGTTCGTAGCTACTGCGATGAAAATCAAGGAAAAGGTCATTTTATAATGACTGGCTCAACCTCAAAAAAAGTAACAACATCACATACAGGAACTGGCAGAATTTCTAGATTGAAAATGTACCCTATGAGTCTTTATGAATCTAAAGAATCTAACGGATCTGTTTCACTTGCTAAATTGTTTGATGGTATTGAGACACTTGAAAAGGGCTGTACTTCAAATATGTCTGTAGATGATATTATATTTGCTGCTTGTCGAGGGGGTTGGCCTGAAAGTGTTATGATGGATGATAAAGAAGCTCAACTGCTTATTGCAAAGGATTATTTTGAACAAATTTATGAGGTCGATATGTTTAAAGTAGATAAAACAAAACGAAATAAATCTACTATGAAAGCCATATTAAAGTCTTATGCACGAAACATTTCTACTTTAGCTAAAAAAACAAATATAATCTCTGATGTAACTTCATCTAATAAAATTACAGAACCCACTTTAGATGATTACATTGATGTTTTAGAGAGATTATTCATTGTTGAAGATTTATATGGATGGTGTCCATCTATTCGATCTGCAAGTGCAATTAGAAGTGGAAGGAAAAGAGAGTTTGTAGACCCTTCTATAGCAGTGGCAGCTCTTGGAGCTTCTCCAAGCAAATTAAGAGTAGATTTAAAGACTTTTGGCTTTATTTTTGAAACGTTATGTATACGAGACTTAAGAGTTTATTCTAGTAAAATGAAGGGAGAATTATCTTATTATCACGATAAATTTGGATTAGAATGTGATGCTGTTTTATTTTTAGAAGATGATAGATATGCTTTAATTGAATTCAAATTGGGTGGTAGTGATATAGAAGAAGGAGCCAAGCATCTTTGTGAAATAGAAAGACTTATTCAAGAACACAACCAAAAAAAAGAGACTTTTCAAAGACTACCTGATCTAAAAATTGTTATTACGGGAACACAGCATGGATATAAAAGAGAAGATGGTGTATATGTAATCCCGATAGGATGTTTAAAAGATTAATATTTTAAGGATAAGAAAAAGGTTGCAATTCTTTTAAAATTAGCAACCCTTTTTAATTGTATTAAACTATTGTGTTTAGAACTTGATTATACATTTTGAATTAATCTACATATTCGATAACAATCATATAAATATTTAATCCAGAACCTTTAGAGGTTGCAGCATAGCTTCCTGCAGCCATATTGGCATATGTATAACTTACAATGCTTCCACCCGAAGGAGCTCCAGTTGCATCTTGAGAAATCAATCCATCTGCAGTGTATAATGCTATATAACGTAGATCGTCCTTGCTTCCGGGATTAGCATAGTAAATTGTTATGTTTGCTTTTTTAGTAGTCGTAAAGGCAATACTTAAATCTGTATAATTACCTCCACCACCAACGCTAACATATTTACTTAATTTTGTTCCATTTACTGTATTGCTTGCTTCTGCAACTTTTATGTCTTTAGAGGAATTTCCTTTTTGTAGGGTAGCCCCTGTAGAAGTTGTAATAGTGGTAACTGTACCAGTTGCTAAGGAATCGAATGTTATAGTTATCTTGTTTGTAGATGGATTTTCACTTACCTCTTCCCATTTAGCATATAGAGTAACGTTTTGTGTTAATGCTGCTCCTGCAACAGCCTTACTGCTTTCTTCATAAGTATTCTTTGTATACCAGCCTTTAAATGTCCAACCAGTTTCTGTTAGAACAGGTAATGGATTAGGTAAAGCAGAAGTATTATTCACTTTTGCAGGTGTCGTTCCATGTGCACTTACATAAGTAATGGAATATTCTCCAGATGGTGTAGGATCTGGAGTTTCACTAGAAGTTATATTGCTCTTTAGAACACCAGAATAGGTTTTACAATGTTCTGGAACATCGTTAGGACTTAATAAGTTTTTAACCTTTGAAGCTTGCTTAGCTGAATCATAATAGAACAATGTGGAATTTGTATCAAAATCACTATAATCTGTTGAACCATCTGGCATACAAGTATTTGTAACTGATGCTGTTCTGGAAGTGACAGTGTTTCCAGATTTATAGGAGCTACCACTACTTAATTTGACACCATCATAAACATTATTATATGCTTTTATTGCACCATTACTTTGTGTTTCATAAGGATTTTGTCCAGCCTCGTAATAACAATTTTCAACGAGAGCGTAACAATTAGCACGGATAGAATTACTATATCCAGTAGACTTATAATAGTAATTATTATACATATGAATGTTAGTTTGACGTACTAGAGGCAAACGAGAACCACAATTATTATAATAATTATGATGTAAAGTAATATTATATTGTAATGCTGAATCACTAG
Organism: uncultured Mollicutes bacterium; assembly: GCA_947174685.1. Classification (GTDB taxonomy): domain Bacteria; phylum Bacillota_I; class Bacilli_A; order Acholeplasmatales; family Anaeroplasmataceae; genus Pelethenecus. The sequence continues at coordinate 3,574 of CAMWJY010000033.1, forward strand.
AGCCAATTAAATTTGTTTTATGTGTTTTATTATATTGTACATAGCTGATAGTTACATTATGGCAATACTTAACATCACTAGAACCGTCGCCATCCTTCTTATCGTTTTCATAGCAAACATCCCAGTTATTTACACCTATATCGAAGGTACAGTTGTGAACCCAATAATTTCCGTAATCCTTATCAGTATTAGAACCTCCTTCAAATCCAACAGCATCCTCTGTATAATTATAGAAGCGAAGATTCTTGATTTCGATAGAATTACATCTCTTGAATGCAAAGCCCCATTGGAAGATAGCTGCGTCAGTTCCGATTCCTTCAATAGTAATGTTATATGCTTTTGAAACATCTAGCATATTGTAGTAAGAATCATATTCATAAGCTCCTGTTTTACTATCTGCCTTTTTATTTCTTAAAACCTGATTTGTTAAACCGTTTAGCTTTGTAATTCCATTAGCTTCATCAGTGGACATAGAATTTATGCCTTTAGAAATAATATCCTCTGCATTCAGCTTAGAATAGTTTCCAGAAGAACTTTCATCCCAATTGGTTTTGTCATTTACATAGTTAAATGCTGCTTCTAGATTATTTTGACGAGTAGATGTATTTCCTTCTCCATGTTCCTTGAAATTCCACTGAGTCGTTTGAATTTCACCTAAAATACGAATATCTAAAGCGTAAGATTCCTTTGTACACGCTTGAATGATTTTTACTAATCCAGTGTATTCTTTACCACCTATTGTCGCTTTTACAGTATTTTTGGTTGCATCTGTAACATAAACAACAACTGCATTAGATTTAAGCGTTCCATCATTCTTGTAAGCTCCGATTCCTGTTGTATTATTGAAATGCGCATATCCAGAACGATCGTCTGATGAAACCTCACATGCTATAGTTTTTGTTTTTCCAGAAACGTCAATTTTTACTTGATAAGAGCCTTCAGGTAAGCCTATAATATCACAACGAATTTTATTATTTTGTTCACGAATTAATTGTTTATCTACAGACTTCCAAGAAGAATCAGTAGCTAATTTATACTGTACAGAATAGTCTGATAGACTTGCTCCTGTAACAGGAGCAGCTTCAAAGAATAACCCCTCATTATAGCCACTATATTTTGTAATTTCAATTGGAGCATCCTGTAAGCTTACAAATCCTGCAACTAACTCAATGCTATCTGTTATAGGTGTATTGAAGTTAAATTTAGTATTATCTAAATACCAACCTGTAAAAGTATATCCAGATTTTGTTGGAGCTTCTGGTTCAGGTACTTTGTTTCCGTTTTCTACTTTAGTGGTTGTTTTGGTTCCATCCACGTTGAATGTTACAGTAAATTCTTCAACAAAATACGCATAAATAGTAGTGTTTGAAGTAATCTTAGTATTAAAGTTAAATGCCACTAAAGTATTTTCATTTGTTGACCATCCTTTAAATATCCAACCCGCCTTAGTAGGATTAGAAGGGATAGCAACAGTAGAATTATACTCTACGGTTTCCTCACTTAATTTAGTGTTTCCATCCATAAATGTAACTGTAAAGGTTTGAATATCAAAATGTGCGTATAATGTAATATCACTGGTTATCTTCGTTGTGTTATCAAAAGCCACATAAGTAGTGTTGCTTGTTGACCAACCCTTGAAAGTGTGTCCTGTTTTAGAAGGAGCAGTAGGAAGCGTTACAGTAGAATTATACTCTACTGTAGACTTTTGATATTCAGCAGAATCCTTGATAAATGTAACAGTATATGAGATAACATCAAAGAAAGCATATAGAGTAAGATCCTTTGTCACCTTTGTTGTGCTATCAAAAGCAGTATAAGAAGTACTACTTGTTGACCAACCCTTGAAGGTGTGTCCTGTTTTTGTTGGAGTCTCAGGAAGAGTAATAGAGGAATTATACTCTAGGGTGTCTGACTTTATAGTTGAACCTTCATTTATAAATGTTACTGTAAAGGAATTAATAGTATAATAAGCATAAAGTGTAAGATCTTTTGTAACTGGTGTATTCTTTTGGAATTCCACAAATTCATCTTGTTTAGTAGACCAACCTTTGAAAGTATATCCTATTTTAGAAGGGTCAGTAGGGAATTCAATCATGGAATTATAATCCACTTTATTTTCGGATGAGGTTGAACCATCTATAAGAATTACAGTATAAGATAAAATGGTATAACTACCATAAAGAGTAGTATCCTTAGTAATCTTAGTTGTAACATCAAATGCATTTGTATAGTTTTTGTCTGTATACCAAGCTTTAATCTCATATCCTTCCTTTGTTGGAAGCTCTACAGTATCTATGGTAAAATTGTGATTTACTTGTGTTTGTGTTTGTTGACCATCTACAATTAAAGTCAAGGTATGAGTAGCAACTTCTTCAAACTTTGCATATAGCGTTATATTTTCAGTGATTTTGGTTGAAAAATCAAATGAAGTTTTGCATTCCTCATCTACACACCATTCTATAAAAATGTAACCTGCTAGACTTGGTGCTTTTGGTGCATCAGTAGAAGTATTAATTGATACGGTTTGAGTTGTATAGGTTTCATTATTACATTTGTAAGTAATACTATATGTGATAATTTCATAATACGCATATAATGTGAGGTCGTTTGTAACTAGATTTGAAAAGTCATAGGAATCATACTCATCCTTTTTAGTTGACCACCCTTTAAATGTATATCCGTTTTTACTTGGTGCAGTAATTTCTGAAACAGCAGAATTCTTTTCAACCGTCTTGGAATCAAGAGTAGTCTCTCCGTCTTTAAATGTTACAGTAACAGAATTTGGAGTCACTGTATTTTTAGTATAGAATGCATAAAGCGTAGTATCTTGAGCAACTTTGGATTCAAAATCAAATTGTACAAATTCATCTTTATTAGAGGACCATCCTTTAAAGCTATATCCTTCTTTAGAAGGTGCATTCACTGCAGTTATGGTAGAATTTTTTTCAATTGTCTTAGACTCAAGAGTAGTCTCTCCATCCTTGAAGGTTACAACAACTGTATCAGGAGTTACAACATTTTTAGTATAGAAAGCATAAAGTGAGGTATTTTCTGTAAGCTTTGTGTCAAAGTTAAATTCCACAAATTCATCCTTTTTAGTTGACCACCCTTTAAAGCTATATCCATCTTTAGAAGGTGCAGTAACTGATGAAACAGCTGTATTTTCTTGAATTTCTTTTGTTTCAATCACTGTATCTCCATCCATAAAGGAAATGGTTATTTTTAAAAATGCAGGCTCTTCAAAAAATGCATATAGGGTTACATCTTCATGAATTGGAGAGGTAAAGTCAAATGGCACATAAGAATCTTTGCTAGAAGACCATCCTTTAAAAGGTCCAGCACCTGTCATTTGTGGATCTCCTGGATTATTCAAGGTTTTTCCATCCAAGACCTTTTCTGTCTTTAGGGTAGAGGTACCATTCATTAATGTAATGGTATATAATTTAGTCCATTCTGCCCAGAAGTCTTTATCTTCAGTCACGGCGTAAGGAAAGGTAACTATTTCAGTATGCTGGTTATCAAAATACCAAGCAGTTAGTTCATACCCTTCCTTTGTACTCCCTAAAATATTTTTATTAGGTATTACGTCGTTAGGACTATATAATATTTCCGTAATTGTACCCTCGTCATGATAGGTAATTTTATATGTAGCTTCTGTTTTACAAGAAACTAGAATTAAACAAAAAATAAACGCTATAGCTGCAAAAAATTTTTTCATAAAATCATCCCTTCGTTTGTAAGCGCTTTAAACAATTGTATCATAAAATTTTGAAGTAGGGAACACTTTTCTTTTATGAAAATATATTTTCATAATGAAAAAACAGCACATCTATTGTATAATTGAAGAAAAGGAAGTGGTTAAAGTGAAAAAAGTGTTATATTTTGTCATATTTTTCTTTTTCATTCTAGCCACTAGCTGTACTCAACAAGAAATGAAAGATACCTATACCTTTTACGCAATGGATACACTTATATCCATAAGTTTTTATAATGTAAAAAATAGTAAAGCTGTTGCTAAAGAGGTTGAAAATATTTATTTAAAATATGAAATGGTTGCTGATGATTTTGAACCAAGTAATGTGGAAG
>CAMWJY010000034.1 GCA_947174685.1 uncultured Mollicutes bacterium
GAGCTAGGTGCTATACAGAAAATCCAATATCTGAAACGGTTGCTTACACGATTACCTCTACCATTGTTCAGCATGGAGAAACAAATGTAGAGTATGATGCTGGTGAAGCAAAATTAAAAGGAGACTTCTTTGAAGTAAATCATGATGGCTTTCATTTACTGTTTTTGCCAAACGAGAATACCCGTATTTCATACAAATTAGATACGGTTACCATTGTATTTGAGGAAGAATCTGCAAGTCTTTATTATAGTAGCTATAAAGCATCTACATTATCCTATAAGGATTTGAATATCGCAAGCTTCAGCTTTGCAGATGTGGCAAAGAATCAAGCTGCAGATACGTATTATTTCCGTATCTTCATAGATAGTGCTTTTGATTCAGCCAAGCTATTTTTTCAAACCTTTTCCTTTATTCAGGGAATCTTTTCAACATTAGTTTATTATTTGATTTGTTTTGTATTTTGTTATGTTTTATCTATAGCAATCAATCCGACAATTAATAGGGGTGTTCGTGCTAAGCTGTGCTTATATGATGGATGTGTCCTTTTTATAGGAATATTCTTTGCCTATTTGTTTGATTCAGATTTTATTATTTATATTTCACTGGCATTACCACTTGTGTATACGCTGGTTACATTTAGACATATTATTAAAGTTATTATTAGAAGGTAGTATTTGGAGGGTTATATGAAGCTAGAAGAAGTGATAAAAAACGAGGAAATCATATCCTCTGAATTTTCTATAGAAAAAGCGAAATATTATAAGAAATCTAAAAAGGTTACTTTTTATATCGGGATTGAGGATTCCTTAAGCTATGAAAGCTATCAATCCTTAGTAAAATGTATAGAGACTGCCTGTAGCTCTCTTGGTTTAAAAACAATGCTGCAGGTGGAGTATGCAAACGAAAAATTAACAAATGAAGAATATAAAACCTATTTAAAGGTTATATTAGAATGCCTTGGACAAGAAACTCCCCGCTTTCAGGTGTTTGATGCAGAGGAATGTAAAATTGAAGGAAACAGACTTGAATTCTTAATTCCTCATGATGCAGCCGGAGTTGAGGATTTACTACAGCCAATTAAGAAAAAATTTAATGAGTATGGTCTTCATGTGGAAATTGCTTTAATTCGTGATGAAAAGGCAAGTGTTCAGGCAGAGCTGGATGCTATGCAAAAGGAAATGGAAGATACATTAGCCAAGCAAAAGGCAGAGGCATTAGAGGTTCAAAAGATTAATGAACAGATGCAAAAGGAAAAGAAATATTCCCGCCCCCAAGCTCCAACAGAAATTAGCTTGATAGAACATATTCCTAATACATTAAATGAAATCACAATATATCAAAATACTAATGGCCCATGTATTTTTACAATTGATGCCTATATTTTTGGAATTGAAATTAAAACCTTTGCCAAAACAAAGTCTTCTTTAGCTACGATAAAGGTTACTGATGAATCTGATTCTATTTTAGTCAAGAAATGGCTTCGTACGGATACAGAAAAGGATCTTTATGAGCGTGATATGAAGGAAGGCTCCAGATTAAAGATTACGGGTAAAGCAGAGTATGATTCCTTTGCAAAGCAGGTGGTCATCAACGCAAGCTCTATTGAGTACATAGGTAAGAAAGAAAATATTTCAGTTACAGATTCTGCAGAAGTAAAGAGAGTGGAGCTACATTGTCATACAAAGATGAGCAATCTAGATGGCTTAACTGAGGCAACAGATTATGTACAAGCAGCGATTGATTGGGGCTGGAAGGCTATGGCCTTTACAGACCACAACGGAATTTACAGTGTGCCTGATATTGCTCATGCGATTGAAAAATATCCAGATTTTAAACCAATCTATGGCGTGGAATTAAATTATATAAATGATGAAAAGTATTTCATTACTTTAGATGAAAGAGATATAGAGCTTAAGGATGCAACCTATGTTGTTTTTGATATTGAAACAACAGGCTTATCCCAGACCTATGATGAGATTATAGAGATTGCAGCTCACAAGGTATATCAGGGCGGAATTATAGATACCTTTGAGGTATTTGTAAATCCTGGATGTCCAATTCCAGAAAAAATAGTAGGAATTACTCATATTACAGATGATATGGTCAAGGATGCCTTATCTATAGAAGAAATCCTACCAAAGTTTATGGACTTCTGCAAGGATGCTATTTTAGTTGCCCATAATGCAACCTTTGATGTGGGTATGATTTATAGAGATGTTAAAAAATATAATTTAGGTTTTGAAATGCTTCCTGTAATTGATACCTTAAACTTATTCCGTGCTGGTTATGGCACAGAAGTAAAGACATTTAACTTAAAGTCTTTATGTAAATATTTTAAGGTAAAACAGGAACAGCACCACAGGGCTACAGATGATACAAGAGTAACAGCTTTATGCTTCATTCAGATGTTAAGTGATTTATTTAAGCATAATATTTATAATTATAAGGATATTAATTCTTTGATTGATAAGAATGAGCACTGGAAGCATTTGATTCCTTCTCATATCACCATTTTAGCTAAGAATCCTCTTGGTTATAAGAATATGTATAAGATTATCAGTGATGCATTAACTTATCATTTCTATGGAAGTGCCAAGGCTTTAAAGTCTGTCATTGATACTTATCGAGAGGGTATTCTTATTGGTTCAGCCTGTGTGAATGGGGAGGTATTTGAGCTTGCCTTAAACAGAAGTGTAGAAGAGCTAGAGGCTGAAATGGAATATTATGATTATATCGAGGTGCAGCCACCTGCAGCCTATCGTCAGTTGTTTGAGGATATGCCTAATGGACAGGAAAGAGTAGAGGAGCTCATTTTAAAGATTATTGAGGCAGCTAAGCGTAAGGGTAAGCTTGTAGTTGCAACCTCTGACTGTCATTACTTACGTCCAAATTTAAAGAAATATAGAGATATCTTAATTGCCTCTCCACAGGTTGGTGGAGGACAGCATCCTCTTGCTAACTATAAGGAAGCTCCAGATATGCATCTTCGTACAACCTCTGAGATGTTAAAGGAATTTGAATTCTTACATTCTGATTTAGCATATGAAATTGTTGTAGAAAATACAAATAAGGTTGCAGATATGGTGGAGAAGTTCCCAGCCTTCAAGAAGGATATGTTTGCCCCTAAAGATGATGAGTTTAAGGATAAGCTGAATGTACCTTCTATTACTGAAGAGGTAAAACGAATTGTAAAAGAAAATGTTACCAAGCTATATGGAGATAATCCTCATCAAATCGTTCAAAAGCGTATAGATAGAGAGCTCAATTCTATTATTTCTAATGGATATGCTTCTGTATATTATATTTCTCATTTGATGGTAGAAAAATCATTAAAGGATGGCTATCTGGTAGGCTCACGTGGATCAGTTGGATCTTCGTTGGTTGCTACTATGATGCAGATTACAGAAATCAATCCATTATCTCCACATTATCGTTGTAAGAAATGTAAATTCCATACCTTCAGAATGCGTGATGATGAGATAGAAGAATTTGGCTTAACTGATTTGGAAAAGCCATTCCAGGCAACACTTAGAACTGTGGATTCTGGATATGACTTGCCTGATGCAGTTTGTCCAGTATGTGGAGAGCCTTTAACAAAGGATGGACATGATATTCCATTTGAAACCTTCTTAGGCTTTAATGGAGATAAGGTTCCTGATATCGACTTGAATTTCTCAGGTGAATATCAGGCTAAGGCCCATGAATATATTCGTGAGGTATTTGGACAGGAAAATGCCTTCCGTGCAGGTACAGTAGGTACAATTGCAGAGAAGAATGCCTATGGTTATGTAAAAGGATATTGTGAACGTAAGGGCTTAAATCTTCGTTCCTGTGAGATGGACCGCTTAGCTACTTATCTGGTTGGTATCAAGCGTTCAACAGGACAGCATCCAGGTGGTATCGTTGTTGTACCACATTATGTAGACATTTATGATGTTACACCTGTTCAGTATCCTGCTGATAATATTGATAGTACTTGGCGTACTACGCATTATGATTACCACTCCTTTGAAAATAACTTACTTAAGCTAGATGTACTCGGACACGATGATCCAACCCTAATTAAATATTTTATGGATTATGTCCATCTTCATCAGGAGGATTTCCCATTTTCTGATCCACAGGATATTCCAATTGATGATAAGAATATTTACAGATTGTTCTCTGGAACTGATGTTATTGGAGTAAGAGAGGATGAAATCGGAAGTAAGGTGGCATCCTATGCAGTACCTGAATTTGGAACAAACTTTGTTCGTCAGATGCTTGTTGAAACATTACCTAAGACCTTTGCCCAATTAGTAAAGATTTCAGGTCTTTCTCATGGTACCGATGTTTGGAATACAAATGCTCAGGATTTAGTTGCTGGTTCTACGGAATATGGTAAAATTGAATTTAAGGATATCATCGGTTGTCGTGATGATATTATGGTTGACCTACTTCATTATGGATTAGAGCCTTTGGCTGCCTTCCAGATTATGGAGCTAGTACGTAAGGGCAAAGTAGCTAAAGAGCCTGAGAAGTGGGCAAAATATAAACAGATGATGATAGAAAAGCATGTTCCTGCCTGGTATATCTGGTCTTGTGAGCGTATCAAATATATGTTCCCTAAGGCTCACGCAACAGCTTATGTATTAATGGCATTGCGTATTGCCTGGTTTAAGGTGAATGCTCCAGCATTATTCTATAGTGCCTGGTTTTCTAAGCGTGCAAAGGGTCACGTGGTTTCTGCTTATTTAGGCGGTAAGATGGCAATTAAGGCTGCAATGGAAGAGATTTCGAATAAGCAGGATAAGACAGCTACAGATGATGATAAATATACTGCTTTACAGGTAGCCTTAGAAATGGCTTCCCGTGGAATTAAATTTTTACCAGTAGATATTATGAAATCCTCTGCCACAGTATTTGAGGTAGAAGATGGTGCCTTAAGAATTCCATTTTCAGCAGTTGATTCCTTAGGAGAAAGTATTGCTTTTGATATTGTTAAAAATCGTAATGAAAAGCTGTTTACCTCTAAAAAGGATGTTCAGAACAGAACACGCTTAAGCTTAAGCTTATATGAGCTATTTGACGAGATGCATTCCTTTGGTAATTTACCAGAAGAGGATCCAGAAGAGGCAGTAGGATTATTTGCTTTTGCTTAAAAAGTTGTGTGATATTATGTGAAAATTCTTTAGTATCTTGTGTATACTTTAGGGATATGATATAATGAGAAACGTAAATTAAGGAGGATAAAATTGTGAAACAAAGTCCATTATTTTCAAATATTCAAACAGGAGAGGCTGTTTATGATGATGTAGACCATGCTACCTATAAGGGTATCACGGTAAAGACAGTAATTTTACTTTTAATCTCTGTTTTAATTGCAGCAGTAGTTGCTTTTGCCTTACCTACGATTTTAGCAAATAATCCAATGACCTTTTATGTAACCTTAATTGTTTCTAGTATTGTGGGATTTATTGCCGTAATTGTTGGTAGGATGTCTGAACGTAAGGCAAAATATGCTTCAGTTATCTATGCAGTATGTGAGGGTTTATTTTTAGGAAGCTTATCAGCAATTGTAGAGGCTTATGCTCCGGGTGTTGTTGCAACTGCAGTATTCTCAACAATAGTGCTATTTGCAGTAATGCTGACTTTATTTGCAACAGGCGTAATCCGAGTTGGCAGTAAATTCCGTTCAATATGCTTGGGATTAACTCTAGGTGCTATTGCTATTGTTCTAATGGTAAGCCTGTTCTCATTATTTAATGTTTATAAGAGTCAGACTTACTTTAATATTATGATAGGTGTTGAGGTATTCTTAGTATTCTATGGTGTAATTACCTTATCCTTCAATTTTGCTGAGGCAAATGCGGTAGTTGCTATGGGTGCCAGCAAGAATGCTGAGTGGAGCGTAGCTTTAGGATTACTAGTAAGTATTCTTTATATCTATATAGAGATAGTTAGATTACTAGCATTAATTGCTGCAAGAAGCGAAAAATAAAAATTATAAGAAAGGATTGCAATAATCCTTTTTTTATGGGGTGAGAACTATGAAAGAAATTAGAAATGAACGCTTTGGTGAAGAGCGTGCTTTATATGGAATTTCTGATACAGTGGTAGTAGACTGTAGATTTGAGGGAATAGAAGATGGAGAGTCTGCTTTAAAGGAAGCAAACCATATTGAATTAAAAAACTGTTTTATGGATTTAAGATATCCTTTATGGCATGATGATCAGGTTGTATTAGATAATGTCACTATGACAGAAAACTGTAGAGCTGCATTATGGTATACAACCAATACAGAAATTAAAAATTCTCATTTGCTTGGTATTAAAGCATTAAGAGAATGCAGTGATATTGAGATAAAAAATACTGAGATTGTATCTCCTGAGTTTGGCTGGAGATCCAGAAATATTAAGGCTAATCACATTCAGGTTCAAAGTGAATATTTATTCTTTGAAGCAAAGAATTTGAATTTAAAGAATATGCATTTTAAAGGTAAATATTCCTTCCAGTATGTAGAAGATATGGTCATAGAGGATAGTAATCTTGATACCAAGGATGCTTTCTGGCATTCTAAAAATGTAATAGTAAAGAACTCTATTGTTAAGGGAGAATACCTAGCTTGGTATTCTGAAAACCTAACCTTAATTAACTGTAAGATTATAGGTACTCAGCCTCTTTGTTACTGCAAGAATTTAAAGCTCATTGATTGTGAGATGGAGGCAACTGATTTATCCTTTGAATACTCCGATGTAGAAGCAATCATCATAGGCTCAATAGATTCTGTTAAGAATCCAAGAACAGGCTTTATAGAAGCAGATGAAATAAAAGAAGTACTATTCACAGAGGATGCCAAATATAAGCCTCTTGCTAAAATTAAACTTCGTGTAAAAGTAAGCTCATAAGTTTTTGAGCTTTTTCTTTTTTGCCTATTCACTTATGTTTTATTAACATATATTATAGGTGAGGGAGGTAAAAAAATGAATTTCACAGGCACGAATTTTAATTCTAATGGATGTGGATGTAACGATGGCTGTTCTACAACAGCTCCAACCTATCAGCAATGTAATCAGGTTGTTCAAACTTGTAATGTAGAAGATATTCCACACTACATCGATTACCATACACATGTTGTAAATAATTTTGTAAAGCGTCATGTAAATATTCCTACATATTCTACATCATCAGAAAATGTAGTATATAATGAATATGTTCAAGGTCAACCAATGTATCAGCAACCTATTTTCTATCCACAATATCCACAACAACCAATGATGCCAGGACAATATCAGGGAAATGTAGGTACAGATCCATTTGGTCCACAACCTACTACACCAAATGTTAGTCCACAAAACTTCCAAGGGTTTGTTCCACCTATGGGTAATGTTCCATTTGGATTCTAATAACAATTTACTTGCAAGCTAATCGTAGCTTGTTTTTTTATTGAAATAAGAGAGGATTACCAATTTCACTAAAAGTGTTCGAAATTCAACTTGTTTGTATAAAAAGTTGAATTAAATGTGATTTTGCAGATAAAAAACATTGAAATAAATGCAGGGAGTAATAATAATGCTTCAAC
>CAMWJY010000035.1 GCA_947174685.1 uncultured Mollicutes bacterium
ACCATACTTCCAAGTTCCATCTGCAGTTTCTAAATTGAAATCATTTCTGAAATCTGCTGAAGGCTTTCTTAAATTAATATTTAAATTACCATTAGGCCAAGCTCCCTCTACTCCACCTGCTCCATTAGAGAAGATAAAGTAAATTGTATCTCCTGCATTTAAATCAAATTGAAGTAATCTTTCTAATACATTTGAATCTGGGTTATTATTGAAGCTTGGATTACTATAAAGTGTACCATCACTATTCTTTACGCCAATACGTAAATCTAATCTTGTGTCCTCAGTACCACCGACAAATTTCAAGCTTACTACAACGTGGGTATCTTCTGTAACTGTATAGGCAATACCTACCATACCTTCTACATTCATCCAGTCATTCTTGATTTCTATACCAGGAGCTGACCAGCCATCGTTATTTCCATTCTTCTCAGTTGCAGGAGTGAAATCAAAGGTTTCATCTCCCCAATGATAATCAATTGCACCATACTTCCAAGTTCCATCTGCAGTTTCTAAATTGAAATCATTTCTGAAATCTGCTGAAGGCTTTCTTAAATTAATATTTAAATTACCATTAGGCCAAGCTCCCTCTACTCCACCTGCTCCATTAGAGAAGATAAAGTAAATTGTATCTCCTGCATTTAAATCAAATTGAAGTAATCTTTCTAATACATTTGAATCTGGGTTATTATTAAAGCTTGGATTACTATAAAGTGTACCTTCACTATTCTTAACACCGATACGAAGATCTAATCTTGTGGCTTCGGTACCACCGACAAATTTCAAATTCATTATAATATGGACATTTTCTGTAACTGTATAGGCAATACCTACCATACCTTCTACATTGATCCAATCATTCTTGATTTCTATACCAGGAGCTTTCCAACCATCATTATTTTCATTCTTCGCGGTTGCAGGAGTGAAATCAAAGGTCTCATCGCCCCAATGATAGTCAATAGAACCATACTTCCAAGTTCCATCTGCAGTTTCTAAATTGAAATCATTTCTGAAATCTGCTTGAGCTTGAATCTTTCTAGTATCTGTTCCTTCTTCATCACAGCGACTACAATAAACAGTTTCTTCACCATCTGCATATAGGGTAGCACCTTGAGTCACCTTCCAAACAGAATAATCATGTCCTAAAGCATCAATTTCTTCTTTAGTTGTATAATCACAATTTGTACATGCTTCATAAGCAGCCCAGCCTACTTCTGTACAGGTTGGCTCTTTTGCATCATGAGGTTCTAAGTCATGAGATGCAGGAATGACTAAAGAAGCCTCTGTTACTTCTTCTTTATCACTATTGAAATATGTATTACATACAGAGCATTTGTAATGTTCTTCCTTACCAGCTGTTGTACAAGTCTTATCTTGCTTAGCAACAAGCTCGCCATAATTATGACCATTTGCTGGAATCTCAGTAACATCTATCTTATCATCACAGCCTAAGCAATGATGTGATTTACTTCCAGCCTCTGTACAGGTTGCTTCCTTATCTATTGTCCATTCTGTATCATATTGATGAATATGACCTACTACAGGAATAGTTCCTGTTTCCTTATGACCACAAACACTACATTCTCTTTCTCTAATTCCAGGAATTGTTTCTGTAGCCTCTTGAATAACTACCCAATCCTTATAGTTATGTCCTGTTGCAGGAACAACTGTTATATCCTTCTTTTCATCACAGCCTAAACAATGATGAGATTTACTTCCTGCTTCTGTACAGGTTGGTTCTTGATCTACTGTCCATTCTTCTCTATATCTATGACCTGCTAAAGAAGCCTCTTCCTTTGTCTTAGGACAAACAGAACACTTATAAACTGCAGTTCCATCAGTAGTGCAGGTTGCACTGTCGCTTACAAGTACCCATTGATGTGCTTCTACATCAATCTTAGCATCACAATCCTGGTGTCTATCACAAGTATACCAATGCTCATTATCGTCAAATTTTAATTCTCCTTTTCTGTGATTTAAGGCAGGAATTACAACCTCTCCTTTATAATCACAAACAGAACAGCTTACTTCTCTTAATCCATCCTCTTCAGCAGCTGCCTCTTTTAGAACTTTACCTTCAACAATGGTATGCTTTTCCTTTTGAATCTCTACATTACAATCCTCATGAGCCTCACATTCAAACCAGTGATACTCATCATTAGATTTATAATCTGTACCTTTTTTATGAGGAACGGCATCCATAACTCTTGTAGACTTATAATCACATTTAGAACATTTAGTTACCATGATACCTGTATCATAGGCAGTTGGTTCTTGCTGAACCTCTAAGTCTACCATAGTATGTTCTTCTTTTTCAAAATCTGTTTCACAAACTGTACAATATAAAAAATGTCCAGAAGAATCAAATTTATAACTTGCACTCTTCTTATGATCTATTGTCCCAGAATGTTCGGTCTTTGTTGTTTTACATTTGCTACAGGTATATTCTACCTCTCCTTCAGAAATACAAGTAGCCTCACTTTTTACAACACCATTATCCCAATCGTGCTCACATTCCTTTTTTCCACAGGAAACAAGAAAAAATGTGAAGCTTAAAAACATAATACCACACATAAAAGAAATAAAAAACTTTTTCATAGAATTTCCTCCAATATTCGATTTTCACCTTATGAAAGCGCTATACTTACAAGGTGATTATATGTAATCTTTTGACTAAAGTCAATGTAAGAATTTGGCAATGTGCATTTGCATAATTTTTTTACAGCAAAATTGTGCAAATGACAAAATTTTGTTTGACCAAACAAGATTTATGTCATATAATAAAAGAAAAACGATTCTTAGGAGACATTATGAAGAAAGCAATCACTATCAAAAGTATAGCCGAAGCCCTAAATTTATCCAGAAATACCGTATCAAAAGCCTTAAATGGCCAATATGTGCCTGAAAAAACTAGAGAACTCGTATTAAGTAAGGCACAGGAATTAAATTATAAGTCCTTAAGCACAGCAAATATAGCTTTTTCGGATAAAAAATACCGTATATTACTGGTATCTGCAAGACCTCTAAGCAATATTAATTTTTATATTTCGTTTGTTAGCTCAATAGAGAATTATTGTTTTGAAAAAAATTATGAATTTTTTCAATATATATATAACATAAAAAAGAACTCCTTTTCACAATTTAGTGACTATGTAAAGGAGCTTAATGTGGATGGAATTATAGCGATGGAATGCTTTGATAAGGATTTTATATCTAATCTTTTAAAATTAAATATTCCTATTTGCTTTTATGATTTCTCTTATACGCCGCAAACCAACTATAAAAATTATGATATGATCTGTACAAATGATGAACAGTCTATTTCAAATTATGTTAAATCTCTTCAAAAGAAATATAATCTTAAGCGCTATACTTTTGTAGGAGATAGTAAGCATTGTCATAGCTTTAGAAAAAGATATACAGGTATGCTGATAGGATTAAAAAATTTAAAGGTTTCTCATTCTTCTTCTGAGGATATAACTCATTCTGAAAGCAATTTTAATTATGGAGATACACAAGCCCTCCAAAATGCCATTTCAAAGCTAGAAGAACTGCCTGAGGTATTTATTTGCTGTAATGACTTTGTAGCTAGAAATGTATGCCTAGCTCTTAAAAATATAAATAAAGAGGTCCCTGATGACGTTCTAGTAGTGGGCTTTGATAATGCAAATGAGGCTTATTCTCTTTCTCCTACTTTAACTACATTCTCCCTAGATTCTCATTTTTTAGGAGTAGAGATACTTAGGACACTTATTCATAGAATTGATAACCGAAATGTGCCTTCAAGATTAATCACTATATCTACAGATGTAATATCAAGAGAATCAACAAACAGAAAGAAATAAAAAGCAAACAAAAAAGGTGGAGTTCATCCACCTGTTTTTATATAAGTAATAATTAATTATTCTTCTTACCCTTTTGATATAACTTCTTAGTCATAGTTCCGCCTACTCTACCATTTTCAGCAGCTGTTGCATTTTTGCCTGGTTGAACGCCTAACTCATTTGCAACCTCTTGCTTTAAGTTTTGAGTATTAGTAGTTTGCTTTGCGCGGGAAACTGCTTGCTTTGTCATTTTACCACCAACTCTACCATTTGCTTTAGAGGATTTTGAAGCGGTATTAGAAGACTTTGTGTTTTTCTTACTTGTTGCCATAATTTCACCTCCTCGCAGTATTTATTCTTGCCGAAGGTAGACAAAATTATACAAGATTATTTATTTTTTTAATTCAGCGATAACCTCTCGAACTTCTAAGCCTAGCATAGATAAATCTAGATCACTATCTACATCTATCGTTATACTATTCGTATGCTCCACAGCATCATTGACCATTGTCTCATAATCAAACGCTTTTTCGTATGCTTCACACTTATCTATCTTTGGTGCAGTTGCAGGAGCCTTAGGTACATAAACTGTACAACAATCCTCAAATGGTTTAATGGAAATATCAAAGCATTCCATCTTCTTAGAAATTGCAATGATATCTAATTTGTCATAGGTACATAAAGGACGGAGTACTGGAATACTAGTTACAGAATTAATGGTATTCATACTTCTTAAGGTTTGACTTGCAACCTGGCCTACAGATTCTCCATTGATGATACAAAGACAATCCTTCTTTTCTGCAAGCTTACTTGCAATTCTATACATCATTCTGCGCATTATAGTAATATTATAGGACTCAGGAACATTGTCAAGTAAAGCCATATGAAGTTCTTTAAAAGGAACCATATGTAAATTGATTTTATTCTTTGGGGAGTAACGTGCCATAATTTTAACAAGATCTATAACCTTCTGTGCTGATTCAATTGAGGTGAGTGGTGTAGATTCAAAATGAATGCATTCTACTTCTACTCCCTGTTTCATAGCTAGGTATCCTGCAACAGGAGAGTCAATTCCACCTGATAGCATTAAAAGACCTTTCCCGGCAACACCAACAGGATATCCTCCCATAGCTCTTATTTCTGTATTATAAAGATAACAAGAATTCCCTTTTAGCTCTAAATGGAGTGTAACCTCGGGATGATGTACATCTACATGAAGTAAATGATGATTTGCTAGAACATAGCCTGCAACCTGTTTGGTTACCTCCATAGAATGTAGAGGATAATTTTTATTTGCTCTTCTTGTTTCTACCTTAAAGGTGATATCCTTATTTGCAATTTCCTTCATTAGTTCTAAGGCAGTTGTTTTAATATCCTTTAAATCATTACTACACTTTACAACAAAGGAATAGGAAGAAATTCCAGATACATACTCTAAACGCTTTACAACCTCTTCAGCAGGTACATCATTTAAATGAATATAAATACGGTCATGTGTATTTTCTATTTCAACATTTAAGCCTTTCATTTTTAAGGCCATAAGCTCATAAAGCCTTCTTAAAAATTCCTTTTGATTTTTTCCTTTAAGCGTTAAATCGCCAAAGCGAACTAAAATTTGATTGTAAAGCATATTAACACCTCGCTAAAATTATACCAAAAACTAAAACTTTTTCAATGGAAAACTAACGGATTTCACAGTATAATGAAATCCTACAAATATTACCTGCTTTGATTGAGGACACTACCTACGATGTTACAATCCTAGCCAATTGAAATGCTCTACTCTTTCTAGCATTTAGAAAATGATACTAAAATCATATCTTATCAAATAGAAAAATCATTTAAAGGAAAAGAGTTTGTCGTTTTTCAAGAACACACTTGAATTTTTAACGGCAAACTCTTTTTTATTTTTTATCTTGATTATTTTTAAGTGGGTAACTATCTCTTAACCACATTTTTAAATAGAATTTCCTAAGGGATAAAAAACAAAGCATTACTAATATTTATATTATTATTTTATCTAGTAAATATAGCATTTCTTTCTAATCCAATTTCTTGAATTAAAATATCTAAATCATCATTATAAGTTGGATAATATAAATCATCACCAATTCTTATATACCGAGTAGAAAGACGGATACTCTCTTTTTCATTATAAATGAATTTCAAAACGCGATTTGTTCCAGGAGCAGGTAGACCAGGTACAAACTTATAAGTTCTTTTTATAATGAGTTCGTATATATCTTTTATTTCCTTAGCATCCTCAATTATGTACGTGCCATCGTATTCATCACGAAATGTTACTTCTATACTGGTTGGCAACTCTGCTAATTGGGGATAAATTTCCACAGCTTTAAAAGAATGATGATCTTTTGAATTATTGCCTAAACATCCACTAAGCAACATTAAAACAATTCCTAAGCATAATAAACTTACTCTACCAATTATTTTCCCTATAAGCATATTTTTTTTCATTTCGTTTTCTCCTTTCATTTATTTATATAAGTTTAAAGGCGGAAAAGACAATCGTTGTATAAAAATCATTATACTTAATGTATTGAGCTTCATTGGAAGAGTCCCAACCATCAATACAACGTAAATAGTAATAATAGACATTTTTTGTGACCCATTTATCATGCCATCCAAATAACCAATATCTTTCATTTACTTGATAAGTATGCGTAAATTCTTCCCAACCAACTGTGACTACAGCATGTGCCCAATCATCACCATCGTTTTCCTTAACATAAAGATAAGTATACATTGGATTACCATTATCTATTTGTCTTTTAAAATCAACTATATTAGGATTATCACAATTAATCATACTATATTCATATCCTCTATTATTAGCGTAATTAATAAAAGAGTTTTTGGTATTCTTCCACCATTCACCATCCCAATTAAACCAATTTAAGTCATTTAAGAACCATTCAAATGTATCATATGCATTACCATTTATTAAGGCATTATCAAATCCCAACCAATCATAATAGATAGCCATATTGGTCATAGCAGTTGGACCACAAGTACCTTTTATACTTTTTTTATGTTTTTTTTGATACTGCTCATTAAACACTGCTTGATTAAAATAGTTTGCTTTAACACCAGAATCATTTTCGGTTATTCCTGTCCATTTGAATCCAGTTAAATACTTCCAATCACTATTTGGCAATAAACCAATCGAACTAACATCATTGCTCACTTCACTCCAACTCAAAATACCATCAAAACCACTTTCAACCTTTGGAGCATTATCAATGTATGTTTTTTGCAAATCTATGAATGAAGTTGATTCTATTATATTACCTGACAAATCATAAAATTCACTTTCAAACTCATATGCATAATTTGATTGCCCTGCATAATATATTTTCCCCTTGTTATAAAAGTTTCCCAAAAATTCTTCATCATCAAATCCAAAATTGATAATATCATCAATTGAAAAATCTAATACTACATAATCAAGTTTTTGATCACGATTAAGAACCAAGATTTTAGCAATCACTTTATCTTCGTAACTATATAAATTAATGGCATCTTCTTTTTCCAAAGAGTTGTATTCTAAATTTTTAACACTATATTGTGCTTTCAAAAAATTCATTCCAGCATTCTCGTAATCACTTTCATTATAAGCAAAAGCCACAAAAGTATTCATATTGCCGATGTATATTAAAAATATCATAAGCATTACTATAACAC
>CAMWJY010000036.1 GCA_947174685.1 uncultured Mollicutes bacterium
GAATATATAATGCTCATAAAAAAGGTATCTTAGAGCTAGATACTAAATTCAAGAGAAACAGAAATGAAAAGACAATAGAATATGTGTATATAAAGGATGACACCTTATCTCCTAGAAGTAAACAGGGAGCTAAGCTTTTAGAATACTTAAAGGAATTAGATGAAGAAACATCAGTTCCTTTGATTTTAGAAAATACAGGATTTTCAAAGGCTGTTATTGAGACATTAATCACACAGGGAATTTTAGGTTCTTATAAGAAAGAAGTATTTAAGACGGAAGACATCGTTCTTTCTGAGACTCCTATGTATGAATTAAATGCTTCTCAAAAGAAGGTCTATGAGGCTATAGCTTATAACACTCAAAAAACCTATCTTTTACATGGTGTGACAGGCAGTGGTAAAACAATGGTTTATATCCACTGGATAAAGGATGTCTTGGCTTTAGGTAAGCAGGCACTCTTATTAGTCCCTGAAATATCTTTAACACCACAGATTACTGCGATATTCCAAAGTCATTTTGGAAATGGTGTTGCCATCCTGCATTCTAGATTATCCATTTATGACAGGTATACTGCCTGGAAGAAAATATTAACCCATCAGGTTCGGATTGTCATAGGAGCCAGGTCTGCAGTATTTGCTCCCCTAGACAAGCTAGGAATCATCATTATAGATGAGGAGCATGAGCAGTCCTATATCCAGGATAATAACCCTAAATATAACGCAATTGAAATTGCAAAGCTGAGAAGCCAAACACACAAATGTCCACTTGTATTAGGAAGTGCTACACCGAATGTATGTGACTACTATCAGGCTGTTGAAGGGGAATATGAATTACTTACAATGCCAAATCGGGCAAACGAGAAGCCTCTTCCTAAGAAGCTGCTTGTAGATATGCGTGAGGAATTAAAGGCTGGAAATAAATCTGTTTTTTCAAGACCACTTCAAAAGAGATTGCTAGAAGTTTATAAAAGAAAAGAGCAATCTATCCTGTTTTTAAACAGAAGAGGGCATTCCTCCTTTGTGATGTGCAGAAGCTGTGGTAAGGTTATAGAATGTCCACATTGCGATGTTTCCTTGACCTATCATTCGGGGACAAACACACTTGTATGTCATCATTGTGGCTATAAGCAAATGAATGTGGAAAGCTGTCCTGACTGCGGAAGTGCTAAAATACGCTTTGTAGGTAGTGGTACAGAAAAGGTTATGGAAGAAATTCAAAACCTACTTCCAGAAGCTAGGGTCCTTCGTGTAGATTTAGATACCACCTCTAAAATGGCAGATTATGAAACTGCCTTTGAGCAGTTTAAGAAGCATGAGGCGGACATCTTAGTTGGAACTCAGATGATTGCTAAAGGGTTAGATTTTGCAGATGTTACCTTGGTTGGTGTAGTCAATGCTGATTTAGCTCTTCATTATCCTAGCTATGCATCTAATATGACAGCATATAATTTAATTGAACAGGTATCTGGTCGCGCTGGCCGTGGTGAAAAAGCAGGTGAGGTTATCATTCAAACCTATCAGCCTGAGCACTTTGTTTTAGAAACCTCAATGAGAAATGATTTTGATGGCTTTTTCAAAAGAGAAATTGCTAATCGTAGGATTATGGGTATGCCGCCATTTTCCTTGGCAATAGAAATTATGATTGAATCAGAAAGCCTATCTATGGCAAAAACAGAAGCATATCGTATGCTAGAGGCATTAAGATCAGTCGCTAAGGAAAGTGAAATCTTAGGACCTGCTGAAGGACTACCATTCCGCTTGCATGATATGTACAGATTTACAATTCAGCTTAAAATCGTAGAGGATGCAGTAATGGATAAGATTTCTGAGATCTATCCACTTTATCAAAACAATAAAGATGTGAATATAAAAATTACAAGGATGTGAGATTATGAAAATCATATTTATGGGAACCCCAGAATTTTCTGTACCTATTTTAGAAGCACTTCATGAAAAGTATGAAATTGTCTTAGTTATTAGCCAGCCGAACAAGCTAAAGAAAAAAGGCGAGTGGATAGATACACCAGTAGCTAGAGCTGCTAAGAGATTAGGATTACCTTTATATCAGCCTGAAAAGGTAGGTGCTGATGTGGAATATATCCGAAGCTTTCAGGCAGATGTATTAGTCACTGCTGCCTTTGGACAGTATATTCCTTCTAAGGTTTTAGCCTTATTTAAAAAGACGATGAATGTACATGGCTCTTTGCTTCCTAAATATCGTGGAGGTGCTCCAATTCAGCGCTCTATTATGAATGGAGATAAAACTACAGGGATTACAATTATAGAGATGGCAAAAAAACTGGATGCAGGTATTATGTATGCAAAAAGAGAATGTCCTATCTTAGAAAGCGATACTTCAACAACGATGTTTGAAAAGCTGTCTTTAGTTGGTAGAGACTTACTTTTAGAGGTTATAGAAAATATTTATAATGGAGCTCTTACTGGTGAGGTACAAAATGAAGAAGATGTTACCTATGCACCAAATCTAACCCCAGAAGAGGAAATTGTAGATTTCAATCGTCCTGCAAAGGATATTGTTCATCAGATTATGGGATTATCCTTAGATCCTGGGGCTACCATTTTTGTTAAAGATACAAAAATAAAGGTTTTTCAGGCAAAGGTTATTGCTGATGTAACTGCTGCTAAGCCAGGTACAGTATTATCCTTAAGAAAACAGGTTTTAATTAAAGCATTAGATGATGCAGTAAGCTTGGATTTGATTTTAGTTCCAGGGAAAAAGATGCTTCCTGCAAAGGATTTTGTTAATGGTCAAAAAATTTTAAAAGAGTTTGATGTCATTTAATGTCAGATATGGTATAATGATATTTGGAAAGAGGAGGTGGAATATTTGTCGTTAAAAAATAAAATTAAAAATACAAAGTTTTTTAACAATGCATTTGGTTTTGAAAGTGGTATTGATATAGCGAATGAAACACAGGTGCTTTATAGAAAAAATATTGTTATAAAAAATATTATCTTTTTATCGAACCTAGTATTCACCATAATCTTTACAGTACTATCGTTTGGTGAAAAAAGTAATTTCTTATTGGCAGGTTTATTAGGTATTGCTACCTTTGTTATGAATATCTATTTAAAGCGAAGTATCAACAGAGATCCAAATAATCATACCTCTCAGGAGATTGCAAGTTATTTTTCGTGCTTCTATATGCTTGCTTTAGCAATTGTTATTTATATCAAGCTGAAGTTTGGAGAAATCAAATATCTACAGGAATGTGGTTATATTCTTCTCTATTATTCTTTAGCAATTTGTTCCTTTTACCAGAATAAGAAGCTTTTAAAAACAGTATTTGTATGGACACTAATTGTGGTTACATTCTTACATTTTGCAGTGACCTATACTATAATTACATCCGATGTTGCTACTGATATTCGTAAGATATTTACAGAATTCTTTGTTACGGAGGAATTTAGGGATATCTTGCTAAGAACAATATTAATGTGTATTTATATGCTGGTGTTATATTGTATTGTTGCCATGAGCGGCTATATGCAAGAGGAACGTAAAAAAGAACTTATGAAGCGTAGAGAGGTTCAAGAGGACTTTACAAATGTAGTTACAAAAATATTTGAGGTAACACTAGATAATTCCTCTAGAAGTGTAGAAGATAAACAAAACATATATATCGTATCTAAAATGTCTAGACGCTTAGCAGAGCTCTTAAACTTATCTGAAGAAGAAATTGATTTAGTAGAAACACAGTCAAAAATTCATATTGAACAAAGTGTAAACTTTTCTCCTGATTCAAGTATGAATGAGGATGAGAAGTATTCATTATTAAAGGATCAAACGAGCTTGGGTAGTATTATCATATCAAGATTACAGCTTGAACGGAAATGTGAGGCTATAATCCGTTCTACCTTTGAAGGCTCAAATACAGAGGAATTCATAAAAAGAATGAATTCAATACAAAATGAAATATCTGCACAAGTAATTTTAATGTGTGAGCTGTATGTCACAATGCGTAGTATTAAATCTTATAAAAAGGCATATAGTCATAAGGTAACAATGCAGTATTTAAGTGAACATTTTAATGTTTACTTTGATAGAAATGTCTTTGAACGATTTGATCGTTTCAAAGATGAATTTGAAAAAATATATGATGGAAACGAAGGAGTAGAAGATGACTTATAATTATGAAACAAAGGGCACATGCTCTAGAAAAATAACATTTGATTTAGATGAAAATGGAAACCTACATAATGTAAGCTTTATGGGTGGCTGTAATGGCAATTTAAAGGCAATTGGTAAGCTAGTTGAAGGAAAGCCTGCAGAAGAGGTTGTACGTATATTAGAGGGCAACACCTGTGGACCAAGAGCTACCTCCTGTGCGGACCAGCTTGCGAAAGCTATTATGGAGGCAATTCATGCGTAGATTATTTACATCTGAGTCTGTAACAGAAGGACATCCTGATAAGATTGCAGACCAGATTTCAGATGCGATTTTAGATGATATTTTAGCACATGATTCAAATGCTAGAGTAGCCTGTGAAACGATATGTACAACAGGTCTTGTTATGGTATTTGGAGAAATTACTACGAATCATTATGTCGATTTACAAAAAATCGTTCGTAAAACTGTAGCTGATATTGGCTATACAAGAGGAAAATATGGCTTTGATGCAGATAATTTATCCGTTCTATCTGCAATTGATCCACAGTCTCCAGATATTGCAATGGGTATTGATGAAACAAGTGACCATGAACAAGGAGCTGGAGACCAGGGCATCATGTTTGGTTATGCATGTGATGAAACAGAGGAGTATATGCCTATGGCAATTACTCTTGCCCATAAGCTTGCCCGTAAGCTCACAGAGGTAAGAAAACAAAACGTGTTACCTTATTTAAGACCTGATGGAAAAACACAAGTAACAGTTGAGTATGATGAGGCTGGTCATATTGCAAGAATTGATACTATTTTAATTTCTACTCAGCACTCAGCTGATGTGGATATGGAAACTCTAGCAAAGGATATCAGACGAGAAGTAGTTGACAAGGTTGTACCAGCACATTTGGTAGATTCCAAAACAAGATATTTATTTAATCCAACAGGACGCTTTGTTGTAGGTGGTCCTGCAGGAGACTCTGGACTTACTGGTAGAAAAATAATAGTAGATACGTATGGTGGGGCAGCACCTCATGGAGGGGGTTGTTTTTCAGGAAAGGATCCTTCTAAGGTAGACCGTAGTGCTTCTTATATGGCAAGATATATTGCTAAGAATGTAGTTGCTGCAAAGCTAGCAAAGAGATGTCAAATTCAAATTTCTTATGCCATAGGAATTGCAGAACCAACCTCTGTGCTTGTTGATACCTTTGGCACTGCTAAGGTAAGTGAGGATTTGATTGTCGAGGCAATTCGCAAGGTGTTCCCTCTTACTCCTAAGGGTATCATAACTACACTAAATTTAAAGCGTCCAATTTATCTTCAAACTGCTGCCTATGGTCATTTTGGACGAACAGATATAGATTTACCTTGGGAAAAATGCGATAAAACCGCAGAATTACAAAAGTTATTATTGAAATAATGTTGTTTTTTGCAGGTTTTCAGTATATAATTATAATTAGAAGAAAATAGATTTTGATTGGAGGAATTAGTATGGATAAGACAGTTATTATTATTCTTGTAGTGGTTGGAATTATTCTTTTACTTGTTATTGGTGTAATTGGATGGTATATTTCAACGCGTAATAAATTTATCCGTATGGAACAGGATGTTGAAAATTCAGAATCTCGTATTGATGTTTATTTGACAAAAAGATTTGATTTATTAACAAAAATGTTAGATACAACTAAAGGATATATGAAGCATGAGAAGGAAACCTTAATGGAAGTTGTTCAAATGCGTAATCCTGGTGTAAATGCATCTTTGAAAGAAAAAGCAAATTTCAATGAGCAATTAAGTCAAGCATCAAAACAAATTAACATTGTTGCTGAACGTTATCCTGAATTGAAGGCGGATAAGATGTTCCATAATCTTCAACAGGCTCAGTCTGAGGTGGAAGAAAACCTACAGGCTGCTCGTAGCAATTTCAATGCAAATGTTTCTAGCTTCAATAAAGCAATTCTACAATTCCCTGCTTCTTTAGTTGCAGGCTCAAAATTCACTAAGAAAGAATACTTTGAAGCAGAAGAAGCAAAGAGAAAAGATGTTAAAATGGAATTCTAAAAAATGCAAGGCTTTACTCGTTTGAGTAAAGCTTTCTTTTATCTAAAAAACATAAAAACAGGAGGAAATTATATGGATAAATATGAACAATTAAAGCAGATTATAAAGGATAGTAAAAAAATCGTAGTTTTTACTGGGGCAGGAATATCTGTACCATCAGGCATTCCGGATTTCCGTTCAGCAAGAGGAGTATATAGCGAGCAATTTAAAGAGTATTCTCCAGAAGAGATTATTTCTCATAGCTTTTTTATAAAACAGCCTAAGCTCTTTTATGAATTCTATGGAAGTAAAATGGTTTTTCCTGATGCTAAACCAAATTTAGCCCATCTATACTTTGCAAAATTGCCTAATGTTTCTGCAGTAGTTACTCAAAACATTGACGGACTTCATCAGGCTGCTGGCAGCAAAAAGGTCTATGAGCTTCATGGCAGTGTTTTAAGAAATTACTGTATGAAATGTCATAAGTTTTATGATGTTAAGGACATTGATGTACATAAGCCTTCTTACTGTAGCTGTGGCGGAATGATTAAGCCTGATGTTGTTTTATATGAGGAACCTTTAGATAGTAGAGTCGTATATCCAGCAATAGAAGCAATTGCCGAAGCAGATACGATGATAGTAGTAGGGACCTCTTTAGTGGTTTATCCAGCTGCTTCCTATCTTCAGTATTTTGAAGGTAAGCATTTAATTTTAATTAATAAATCTACCACCTCCTATGATTCAAAGGCAGAGCTTGTATTTAATGAGGATGTCATTGAGGTAGTAAAGAAATTATAAAAGAATAAAATCACATCACAATGTCAATTATGTGTTGATAAACTAACATTACAATGGTATAATAATAGTGAGAAAGGATGATATTATGAAAAATGAAATCATAATTTACCATGGCTCTGAGAATATCATTGAAACTCCTGAATATGGAAAAGGGAAGCCTTATAATGATTATGGTGTGGGATTCTATTGTACAGAATTTATAGATTTGGCAAAAGAATGGGCATGTGATGATAAGCATGGTGGTTTTGCAAATAAATATACTCTTGATCTAACTGGATTAAAGATTTTAGATTTGAATAGTAAAGAGTATTGTGTAATTC
>CAMWJY010000037.1 GCA_947174685.1 uncultured Mollicutes bacterium
GAGCTCAGTTCTGTATTGAATTGGGCTTTTATAATTTAATAAATAAGCTAGACGTTCCTTGTTAAAAAGGTATAGATGCAATCTTTAACGGTTTTGTGAACGTCTTTTGCAAGTATAATTGAAGGCTTCCAATAATCTAGTAGATTGGAAATAGATGGATTAAAGAATACTAAAGCTAGATGAAATGAGTTTTTTCTTATATGATTAATGTTTTTCTAATTTTTGTCCATACTAAAAATGAAAGGAGTATCTATGAAAGCAAGAATTCATTCCTTAGAATCCTTTGGTACGGTAGATGGACCTGGCATCCGCTTTGTCATCTTTTTTAAAGGCTGCCCTTTAAGATGTGCGTATTGCCACAATCCTGATACCTGGACTCAAGATAATTCGTTAATCTATACTGTAGATGAATTAGTTGAAGAAATTTTACAGTATAAAAGCTATTTCGGGTCAGATGGTGGAGTTACTGTATCTGGAGGAGAACCACTTTTACAAATTGATTTTATTATAGAATTATTTAAAAAATTAAAAGAATTCCATATTCATACTGCCTGTGATACCTCAGGAATTACCTTTAACAAGGAGGATGAGGTAAGCTTAGCTAAGCATTTGGAATTACTTGAGGTATGTGATTTGTTTTTACTCGATATCAAGCATATCAATGATGAAGAGCATAAGAAGTTAACTAAGGTAGGAAACAAAAATATCTTAGAGTTTGCAAAGTTCTTGTCAGCTCATAAAAAGAAGATGTGGATTAGGCATGTCATAGTACCTGGAATTACCTTAAATAAAGAATATCTAAAAGAACTTCGTGCCTTTATTGATACACTAGATTCTGTAGAAAAAGTAGAAGCACTTCCTTATCATACGATGGGAAAAGTGAAGTATCAAAATCTTGGGATAGAATATCCTTTAGAAAATGTAGAAGCACCTACAACTGAAGAGATGGAGTTTGCAAGAAAAATATTAGGAATAAACAAAAGAAAAGAGGAAGAAAAATGATAGAAGCATGGGAAGGCTTTAAGCCTGGTAGATGGTGTGACGATGAGATTAATGTACGAGATTTTATTCAAAAAAATTATGAGCCTTATTTAGGAGATTCTAGCTTTTTGGAAGGCCCTACAAAAGCTACAATTACCTTATGGAATAAGATTTTAGAGTTGTCTAAGAAGGAACGTGAGGCTGGAGGAGTATTAGATGCAGATACAGATATTATCTCTAGTCAAACTAGTCATAAGGCTGGATATATTGATAAAAATCTAGAAAAGATTGTTGGCTTACAAACAGATAAGCCGTTTAAAAGAGCTTTACAGCCGTATGGTGGTATAAAAATGTCTGTTCAGGCCTGTGAAATGTATGGATATCAGGTGAGTGATCGAGTAAAGGAAATCTTTACAAAGTATAGAAAAACGCATAATGATGGAGTATATGATGCTTATACAAAGGATATGCGTGCTTGTCGTAAGGCACATATTCTGACAGGCTTGCCAGACTCTTATGGTAGAGGAAGAATTGTAGGAGACTATAGAAGAATTGCCTTATATGGTGTAGATGAGCTTATTAGACATAAGCTAAAGGATAAAGAAGCCATAGATGGTGATATGACTAGTGATAAGATTAGAGATAGAGAAGAGCTATCTGAGCAAATTAGAGCCTTAGAAGACCTTAAAAAGCTTGCAGAAATCTATGAATGCGATATCTCTAAGCCTGCTAAAACTGCAAAAGAGGCAGCTCAAGCCTTATATTTTGGATATTTAGCAGCAACCAAAGAACAAAATGGAGCTGCGATGTCCATTGGCAGAAATTCAACATTCCTAGATATTTATATTGAAAGGGACCTAAAGAATAATAGAATTACGGAGCATGGTGCCCAAGAGCTAATTGACCACTTCATTATGAAGCTTAGAATCATTAAATTCATGCGTGTTGCATCCTATAATGAGTTATTCTCAGGAGACCCAACATGGGTTACTGAATCTATTGGTGGTATGGGTGTTGATGGAAGACCACTAGTTACAAAAACATCATTCCGTATCTTACATACTCTAATCAATTTAGGTCCAGCACCGGAACCAAATTTAACAGTTTTATGGAGTCAAAATTTACCTATTAACTTCAAACAATTTTGTGCAGAAATTTCCATTAAAACATCTTCTATACAATATGAATCAGATGATTTAATGCGCATTGAAATGGGAGATGATTATTGTATCGCTTGCTGTGTTTCCCCAATGCGAGTAGGTAAAGATATGCAGTTTTTTGGGGCAAGAGCCAATCTTGCTAAATGTTTACTTTATGCATTAAATGGAGGAAAGGATGAATTAATTGTTGATTCTAAAACAAACAAGCCTTTCCAGGTATCTCCTGTCTTTGAAGGCATAATAGGCGATGGACCTTTAAACTATGATGAGGTTATTTTAAAGTACGAACAAATGATGGAATGGCTTGCAGGAGTATATGTGAATACTTTAAATTTAATCCATTATATGCATGATAAATATTCTTATGAAGCTTTGGAAATGGCACTACACGATACCAGGGTAAGAAGATTCTTTGCAACGGGAATTGCAGGACTTTCCTGTGCTGCAGATTCTTTATCTGCAATCAAATATGCCAAAGTGTATCCGATAAGAAATGATGATGGAATCATTGTAGATTTTAAAATAGAAGGAGATTTCCCAAAATATGGAAACAATGATGATCGTGTTGATAGCTTAGCAGTATGGCTTTTGAAGACCTTTATGAGTAAAATTAAAAAGCATTTCACTTATCGTGATTCAATTCCAACAACCTCTATTTTAACTATCACCTCCAATGTGGTTTATGGTAAACACACAGGGAACACTCCAGATGGAAGAAGAAAGGGAGAGCCTTTGGCTCCTGGAGCCAATCCAATGCATGGAAGAGATGTCAAGGGTGCCTTAGCTTCCTTAGAATCTGTTGCTAAGCTTCCTTATGAGTATTCTAGAGATGGTATATCTAATACCTTTTCTATTACTCCTCAATCCTTAGGAAAGGAAGAATTATAAGATGTCTAGAGTAGATAATTTAGTTCAAATGCTAGATGCTTATATGGGGAATGGTGGCTATCATCTAAATGTAAATGTATTTAATAGAGAAACACTTCTAGATGCCCAAAAGCATCCAGAAAAATACCCACAGTTAACCATACGTGTTTCTGGGTATGCTGTAAACTTTATTAAGCTTACTAAGGAACAACAAGATGATGTCATCAGTAGAACCATCCATGAATCTATGTAAATCACTTTATCAGCATCCCTAATAGGGGTGCTTTTTGATTGCCTAAAATTTTAAGAAAAGAATTATAAAATACTATAAAGCGTGCAAGTAAAGGTATATACCTTTAAAAAACTTAAGAAATTGATAATTTATTTAGAAAAGAAAGGCCTTCAATATTGAAATTTTGTCAAATTTATTATATTATTATAAAAGAAGTAATTTTTTAAAAAAGGTTGTGAAATTTATGGAATTTATCCAGGATAAGGAAATCATAGTTATTTTTGACAAAAGAATGGGATTAGATACGATAGCTTCTAAGCTTGCACTACTTAATGGCGATCAAACGAAGAAGTTTTTTATGGAGCGTTTAATTAAGATTCCAAGAAAAATAAACGCAATGGCTTTAACTAGTGCCCTAAATGAAAGAATTAAAACATTAGACTCTCATTCTCTATCTAGAGATGCCTTTATGAAATTAGAATCCTATGCAACCTTCACAGAATTCCAACTTCAAAATTTATTTGAAAAAATTGGTACGAATGAAGATTTTTATCTTTATCGTAAAAATCTTTGGAAGCTATTACTTCGTAATCATGTTGGAATTAATCTTCAAGATGGCGAAGTAACGCGTTTAGTCAATATAAGAAAAAATCCAATGGAATCTTTCTCTCAATTTTCCAAAGCTATTTTCTCTGTGACTTTAGATTCAACAAAAGAATTTGATGCCTATCCTAAGGATAATTTAGAATATTTATTAAAGGAATCTTTTTCTCAAGAGGAGATTCGTTTACTAGCTTCAAAATATGGATTTGATATTCCTTTACGCTTTAAGAAGGATGACCTTCTTTCTTTTGTAAAGGATATGATGAAATCCAGAAGGAAGCTTACTCTTGCCCTACAAAGAGAATTAAATGGAATGACAATAACACAATTAAATGAGTATTGTTCTTTACAGGGACTAGGAATTTCTTCTCAAATGAAAAAAGAGGAAATCATCAATTTACTTGTATTTTTAGTGAAGAATGCGAAATTCTCTGCCATAGAAGCAAAGAAGATTTATGGCTTGCCTTTCTCTGAGCCATTAAGATTCAGAGTAGAATTAGGTGCTATTGATAGCTTTAAGCGTGGGCTTCCTAAGAAGGTCATTTACTTAGAAGATGATGAGATTGAGGAATTCCAAAACTTAGATGAGCTTATAGAAGAAGAGGAGCCTAAACTAAAGAAAACAACCTCAAATGAAGAGGTCGTAACTGGAGTTATAAAGAAATTATTCCCATACTTAAATGTAGATGAGGATACAGCTAAGGTAGCAAGCCAGCATGGAATTAAAGTTACTCCTGCTGAGGAACCAAAAAAGACTTCAAAAGCGCCAAAGACTCCAAAGGAGCCTAAGACAAAAACGATTATCCTTACGCAAGAAAAAAGAATAGTGACTCCAGCTCCAACTAAAACTCAAGTTGTAAAAAAGGAGCAGACCAAAGGCAAGGTCGACCAAGCCTTACTTGATGAAATCATGAAAAGATTTCATGGAATGAAGGAAAGCGAGCCTGTAGCTACTCCAAAGGAAGATAAGAGAAATGATCAAGCCTTGCTTGATGAAATACTATCCAAGCTACAAAAGATTACAGAAGCTCAAGAAAAGATAAAAGAAGAGCTTCAAACGACAAAGCAAGAAAAGGTAGTTGTAACAGAGCACAAGGTTCATGTCACTAGAAAATACGAAGATGATGGTCTTCCTTATGACTTCATCGATGAGGATGATATCGATGATAATGAGTTCAGTGATTATAATTTTGAGCCAGAAGAGGATCCTGAGGAAGTTGTTGCAGAAGCAGATCAGGAAAACCAACAACCTGCAATAGATACAGAAGACCTTATTTCAAGATTAAAGGAAGAAATTCAAGAAGAAATCTCTGAACTTAAGGAAAAGCAAGAAGAGCCATTAGGCGAGGAATCATCCACAGAAGATAACTCTATGGAAGAATCACTTGATGAAGTTTCACATGTTGAAAATGATTCTATGGTTGCTACTGAACAGCTAGAGGGTGTTGTTCTTTCAAATAATGAAGAAAGTAGTGAAGAACCACTTTTAAATGAAAGCTATGATAAAGAATTTGAACCAGTAGAAGAAAATGCCTCTCCAATAGATGAGCTTTCACAAGAAGCAGATGCACCTGAAGCCAATTACGTGCCAAGTACAGCTGTAGAAGGTCCGTCATCTAACCAAGAGGAACCTACAATAGAATCTGAATTAGAGAATAATCCATATTTTGGAAAGAAGAAAATTCTTTCTAATAAAAAACCATTGATTGTAACCTTACTCTCTATCGTTTTATGCATTGGTGTTTTCATCTCTATTTTTGCAATTATGCATGCATTAAAATAAGAGGTAGCTATGAAGGAGAAGGAAGTAAAATATACTCCTATGATGGAGCAGTATTTAGAAATAAAAAAAGATTATCCAGATACTATATTATTTTATAGAGTTGGTGACTTCTATGAAATGTTTTTTGAGGATGCTCATACAGGGGCAAAGGAGCTTGAGCTTGCATTAACTGGTAAGGATGCAGGTGTTAAAGAAAGGGTCCCTATGTGTGGCGTCCCTTTTCATGCTTATGAGCCTTATGCAGAACGCTTAATTTCTAAGGGGTATAAGGTAGCTATAGTTGAACAGGTTGAGGATCCAAGGGCTGCCAAAGGGATTGTTAAGCGTGGTGTAGTTAAGATTATTACCCCCGGAACTTTAGATTCTGGATTAAACGATAAGGAAAATAACTATATTGCAGGACTTCATCAAATCAAAAGAGACTATGCTTTATGCTACTGTGATCTATCTACAGGAGAAGGGTATATCACAAGATTTAGTAGCTTTGATGTACTTGCAAATGAGATTTTATCCTTGCATATTAAAGAAATTGTCATTCAGGAAGGCTATCAAAATGGTAGACTATCAGAATTTATAAAACAAAATCAGATTGTTCTATCTAGTGTAAAGGATGCAAAAATCCCATCTGGCTTAGAGACAATTGTTTGTTATGTAGAAGAAGAATATCATCCTGCTGTAGGAGTAATTTTACATTATTTTATTGAAACGAAAAAGCAAATGCCTTCTCATTTGAAGCCAGTTCAAAACTATATCCATGAAGCCTATTTACATCTAGATGCTTTTACAAAGAAGAATCTAGAAATCTGTGAAACCTTGAGATATAACAATAAGTCTGGTTCTTTATTATGGCATTTAGACCATTGTGAAACAGCAATGGGTTCAAGAATGCTACATAAATGGTTAGATAAGCCTTTATTAGATGTTTCGATGATTAATAAAAGATTAGATTTTATTGAATGCTTTAACCATCACTATTTAGAAAAGGCTCAAATCAAGGAATACTTTAAAAGTGTATATGATTTAGAGCGTATCATTGGTAGAATTGCCTCTGGTAATGCCAATGCTAAGGATTTAGTGTGGCTAAGAAAATCCTTACAATATATTCCTGAAATAAAAAATCTAATATCAAATCTAGATTTAGCTACTGCAAAAGACTATGCAGAAGAGATTTTAGATCATCAAGAGCTATTTGCTATACTATCAAATGCCTTAGTAGATAATCCACCTTTAAGTATCAAGGAGGGTGGAATGATTAAGGATGGCTTTGATGAAAAGCTAGATGAAATCAAATCCATTTTACTTAATAGTAAGGAATGGATATTAAATTATGAAAAAAGTCAAAAGGAATTAACTGGAATTAAAACTCTTAAGGTAGGCTATAATCGTGTAACAGGCTATTACATCGAGGTTTCTAAGGGCGCTATCGCAAATCTTCCTGAGGATATTGGCTATGAAAGAAGAGCTACTCTAGCTAATGCGGAGCGTTTTATTTCTAAGGAATTAAAAGAATATGAAGATATCGTTCTTCACTCTAATGATCAAATTGTTTCTATTGAATATGAAATCTTTAGTAAGCTAAGAGAGATTGCCTCTACCTATATTACCTCCTTACAAAATCTAGCAGATCATCTAGCTACGATTGATT
>CAMWJY010000038.1 GCA_947174685.1 uncultured Mollicutes bacterium
ATAGAGATAATAAGATATTAGCAATTAAAAAAACCTACAATGGTAGCGAAATTGGTATTGTATTTAATTTCTCACCAACAGAGGATTTAACTATTGATTATTCAGAGTTCGGCTTTGATTCAGTAGTAGGTCAAATTGTCATAACGGGTGAAGAAGAAAAATATGTAGGAATACTAAAAGATAAAACAATTAAAATGCCACCATATAGTATAGCAATACTTAAGTAAAGGAGAGAAAATATGGCTGGATTAAGATTAGAGCATATTTATAAGGTTTATCCAAATGGCACAAAAGCCGTTTCTGACTTTACAATGGAGATTGAAGATAAAGAGTTCATTGTATTTGTTGGTCCATCAGGATGTGGTAAATCTACAACTTTAAGAATGATTGCAGGATTGGAAGATATTAGTGCTGGTGAATTATACATTGGCGATCGTATCGTAAATGATGTTGAACCTAAGGATAGAGATATTGCGATGGTTTTCCAAAACTATGCACTATATCCACACATGACTGTATATGAAAATATGGCATTTGGTCTAAAATTAAGACATGTTCCAAATGCTGAAATACATGAAAAGGTATTATGGGCTGCTAAGGTACTCGATTTAACAGAATACCTAGACCGTAAACCTAGAGCTATGTCTGGAGGACAAAGACAAAGAGTTGCTTTAGGTAGAGCTATTTTAAGAAATCCTAAGGTAATGCTTCTAGACGAGCCATTGTCAAATTTGGATGCTAAGCTAAGAGCACAAATGAGAAGTGAAATTGCAAAATTACATAGTGAATTACAAACAACATTCATTTATGTAACTCATGACCAGGTAGAGGCTATGACTCTTGGTACAAGAGTTGTTGTTATGCGTCTAGGTCGTGTAATGCAAATCGATAGTCCAAAGAATCTTTATGATTATCCAAATAATCTATTCGTTGCAGGATTTATCGGAACTCCTCAAATGAATTTCTTCCATGCATATTTGACAAGAAATAAAGATAATATTCATATTGATTTTAAATGGAGTGACAATGCATTAGATGTTCCTCAATCCTTACTAGCTAAGGTACAACCACAATATTTTGATGGTGAAAAGGAAGTTATCATTGGATTACGTTGTGAGCATTTATCCTTAGATCCAGAGATTGTTTCTAAATCTAAATATGTATTTGATGTACGCGTTTCTCACTTTGAGGAATTAGGTAATGAAACATTAATCTATGGTGATATCAATATGCAAGGAGATGGTTTCACAGAAACAGCTACTCGTGTTATTGTCAAGGGAACATCTAACTATGGATTGGAAAAGGGTAAGGTTGCAAAATGTGCAATTAATGTAGAAAAGATGCATATGTTTGATAGCATAACAGAAGGCACTATCAACCCACGTATTCCAACAGAAAATCTAGTTACTTGTGAAATCAAGGATGGACATATTGTATTAGGTACAACAAAATTTGCTTTACCAAATGCAATTCATTTAGAGAATGGTACCTATGACCTTTTAATGCCAACCTCTGCAGTTGAAGTTTCCAAGGCAGCAGAAGGTAAGTGTAGTGTAGCCATTTCAGAAAAAATCGGGGACGTAAATTTATTAGGAATTGAATTTGGAAAGCAATTACTATTTGCTACTCATTCTGAATTAATAAAGGAAGGTGCAGCAATAGCACTTGACTTAGATTTTACTAAGATTAAATTCCTTCAAAATAATGAAGTAGTATTAGATGCAGTTCCTGAGTATGACAGAGTCAATGCAATATTTATGAACTACCAAACCGCAAAGAGCTTTGTAGGAAATAAATATGATTCTGTATTAGAAGACAGAATTTCTGCTGTAAAGAATGAATATGAACCTAAGATGGCTTCATTAACTGAAGATTATAATAGCAAATGTGAAGAGGCAAGAAAGGTTGATTCAAAGGCTATTGAAGCTAAGAATGCAGCTACAATTAATGAAAGCAAGCTTGCATTAAACGAAGCATTACTTAAAGCAAAGGAAGAATTCCAAGTGGGTTCTAAAAAGCTTAAAGAAGCTCATCAAGCAAATAACGCAAGAATTGTCAAGGAAGTTGATGATATGTATGCTAAAATTAAAGCAGATGAATTTTCTTCCTTCGAGCAATTTAAGCAAATCAATAAGGACAAAGATGCTTATAGAAAGAGAAATCAAGAGCTTAGAGAATTCAAGGCCACAATTGGTATTGAAAAGAAAAATGAGCTTGATAAGAGAATCAATTTAGAGGCAGTTTCTTATGAGAGTGATTTAAATGCTTTAAAAGGAAATTATAGACGTACTGTAGAAGGTCTTAAGAAGAATCATAAGGATTTACTTCATAGATGTAAGGATGAGGCATATCCAATTAAGGCTTTAAGTAAGACGTATAAAAAAGAGATGAAGGCTTTAAAAGCAGAATATCAAATGAAGCTTAATTTAGCTAACATTATCTTCTTCTTTAAAGCAAATCAGCATATTACACTTTCTAGTGATGCAATATCTAACAAGATGATTCAGGGCTTAGGTGTAAAGGTCTTTACAAAGCAGTATATTATTGAAATACCACATGATGCATATTGTATAGGAGATGAAGGACTAGAGCTTAAGGTATTAAATGTTCTAGACTTTGATAGCAAGAAATACTTGCATTGCTCTTATACAGATGATTATGGTACCTCTGATGTTTATATTCTAGTAAATGAAGATGTTAAACAAGAAACAATCAAGGTAACTTTTGATATTACTAAGGCACATATTACTGAAAAGTCTATGGATATCAAGATTTATTAAGATGGTGTGAATAAGGAGGAAAAATGAAACATATAAAACATTTTGTACTCGTTTTGTTTGTTCTATTAGGACTATCCTTAGCGGGATGTTCAGATAGAAAATCCCCTGCAAAAGGTTATATAAGTGAAACTGAATTATTGACAATTATCGATCAACTAGAAGATAGTGTTTCTCCTAAGGATATTGAAGTTGCAGGATATTTAAATTACTTTAATTTGTCGGCAGATAAATTAAGTAATACAGTAGATCAAGTGATGTATTATAAGGAATATCCTAATAAACCTACTGATGCAGATTCTAAGGAAACAAATAAGTATGTTAAAGAATGTGCATCCTACTATTTAAGATTGCCTTTACATATCACAAAGGAAACATGGACAGAAAGTGATACTGACTGGTCTACTAAATATCAGTTAGAATCTAAGCTATATCGTCCTTCTGGCATGGATAAGGTTTATTACTATGCAAGACCAGAGGGTGGATTCATCGTCAGATTGTTTGGTGTGAATAAAGAGCTTAAAATTAGTAATTTGGAACTTTTTTCAGCATCACTTGTAGATGACATAGTAGATTTGCAATGTAGTGGAAAATGGAATATTACAGTAGAATATGATGCTGCTGGATATTTAGTAAAAGAAGAATTTTCTACTGTAAATGCGCCTAAGAACAAAGAAAATGTTTCAGCAGCTGTCAAATCTAAATGTTGTTATGGACAAGCTACATACATTTATTCATAAGATGAAAAAGCTTATCATACTACTTATGTTTGTTTTTGTAGTGGTGGGATTGACGTCTTGTTCAAAAAAGATTCCTGAAGGAGACATTAAGAATTTTGTTGAAAATTTAAACTATGATGCTGCTTATTCCTTTGTAAAAAATGCTCAAAGTAATACGACTGTAAAGCATTTTGAAAATGGAGAAGAAGATGGACATTTAATTATGGACATTTCCATTGATAAAGAAGATATAAGTTACCATTATAGTGAAAGTCAAGTTTCTGGATATTTTTACGGAATGAAAGAAGGGCAATATAGTTTCTACTCAAAAAAAACACTTTGTTTTATGTATGACGATACGAATGTAACAGTTTATCAAACAACTGATACTATGGCTGATACAATCAAGTATAGTCCTGAGGATGTTATGAAATCTATTTATGATTTCTTCTATACTGAGTTGGAGGCCGGAATTCATCGCGGTGGATTCTATTATGGAGATTATGTTCGTTTGAACTGTGCAAAGTATTATGAGTTGTTCTCTTTAAACGAAGCAAAAGATGAACTAACTTACAGTATTAATACAGTAACAAAGGACAAAGACAATACAGATATTCTGAATATGCATAGTTTTACAATTAATACATATGGAATGCTCGTTCGATTGTCTTCTGTGGCTAAGAATAATTCAAAAAGGCTTAAGGTAGAAACCACAACTACTATAACTTACAATACGGGTTTTGAGAAGATATTTACATTATAAAAGAAAGGAAGTATATGGTATAAGCCATTATACTGTATAAGGATAATAAATGAAGAAATTATTATTATTTATATTAAGTTTGTTTGTATGCTTTTCTTTGGCGGCCTGCAAACCTAAGACAAATCAACCAGTTGATCCGGGCGATGATCCTAATAAACCTGGTAATATTGAAAAGCCAAACACGCCAGATGATGATTCATCTACAGCGAATGAACCAGAAACGACAGATAGTGTTGGATTTGTCATTCACTTTAATTTAAAGACCAAAACAAGCAGTGGAGATTATAAATATAATCTTTGGTTATGGGCAAAGGATGCAGATGGTGCAGATTATCAATTTAATGGTGAAGACAGCTTTGGTGTTTATGCAAAATACAAATTCACAGATATTAATTGTCTTGGAACTGGTTTAGGCTTTATTGTCAAGGAGAATAAGATATGGGACCAAAGTCCATCTAAAGATTATGATGGAGATAGATTCTTAGATTTCAGCTCAATTGAAAAAGATAAACGTGGCTATTATCATGCATATCTTATGACTGGTGATGGAACAATTTATTCTAATGCACAATTAGGAGTAAATGATGCAATTACAAATTTCACATTTACTTATAATGAAGTTACAAAGGTTCTTGGAATTTGGGCTCAAACTAACAAAGATTTGTCAGATTTTGAAATTAAGGTTGGAGATACTGTTTTGGTATCAAAAGCAACAATTGAAACAGATCCAAACAAGATTTCATTTTCTTCTAAGAGAATTCAATATAAATTAAATGAATTCCCTGATTTAAAGAAGGAATATAAGATCAGTGTTACATTTAGTGAATCAGGAAATGTTTTAACAAAAGAAATTGATAAGTCTACTCTTTACAACACAGACAAATTCAATGAACTTTATGCCTATGATGGAGAATTAGGAGCTCTTTATGAAGCAGAAAAGACAACATTTAAGGTGTGGTCTCCTTTCTCTACAGCAATGAAGGTTCGTATTTATGAAAATGGAACACCTACTTCAGTAGATGCTACTAAGGGTAGTGATTTATATCAAGAATACGATATGCTAGAGGCAGGAAAGGGCGTTTGGTCTAAGGAGCTTGTTGGTGATTTTGAAGGCAAATACTATACATATGTTGTAACAAATTCTATTTATACAAATCAAGAGATTGTTGACCCTTATGCAAAATCTGCTGGTGTTAATGGTCTTAGAGGTATGATTGTTGACTTTGCTAAAACAAATCCTACAGGATGGGATGAAATCAGCATTCATAATTATGCATCAAGACAATTAACAGTTTATGAAACTCATATTGCAGACTTAACAAGTAGTCCAACATGGGGTGGTACAGCAGCTAATGCTAAAAAGTATAAGGGATTCTATGAATCAGGAACAACTTATACAGAAGGAACAACAACTGTTAAAACTGGTTTTGATCATATTAAGGAATTAGGAGTAAACGCAGTTCAAATTATCCCTATTTTCGATCAAGCAAATAATGAGGTAGACGTTGAATTTAACTGGGGATATAATCCTTTAAATTACAATGTAATTGAAGGTGCTTATTCTTCAAATCCATATGATGGTTATGAAAGAATCAAAGAATTTAAAAACCTAGTTATGGCATACAACCAAGCAGGTATCAATATCATTATGGACGTTGTATATAACCACGTAAATGGTTTAGAGCGTAGTAATTTTGATGTATTAATGCCTAGGTACTATTTCAGATATGCTTCAGGAACACCTTCTAATGGTTCAGGCTGTGGAAATGAAACAGCTTCTGAAATGTATATGTTTAGAAAGTTTATGAAGGATTCAACTGAATTCCTTGCAAGTGAATATAAGCTTGGTGGTTTCCGTTTTGACCTTATGGGTGTTCATGATGTTGAAACTATGAATCAATTGGCTGCAAATCTTCATAAGAACGTAAGTGAAGCTATTACAGTTTATGGTGAGCCTTGGGCAGGTGGATCTATTGGATTACTTGATGCTGATCCAGCAAATCAAAGCAACCTTAATAAGTATGTTGGCTATGGTGCCTTCAATGATAAGATGCGTGATGCATTAATTAAGGGTGGTTTATCTGGAAAAGATGCTAGGGGTTGGATTACCGATAATGGCTCTACAAATATTTCAGATATCAGCAATATTATGAATGGTCTTAGAGGTAAGGTGTTAGAACTAGGTAGCTGGGATGCAGACAAATGTGTAAACTATGTTACTTGTCATGATAACTACACATTATATGACCGTATCAAAGCTGCAGGCATTACAGATGAAGCTACAGTAAAGAAAATGGCAATGCTTGCTAACTCTGTTGTATTCACTTCACAAGGTATAACATTTATGCTTGCAGGAGAGGAATTCCTAAGAACAAAGGGTGGAAATGACAATTCCTACAATGCATCATATGAAGTGAATACGTTAGATTATTCACTAAAGATTAAGCATGCTGATATGTTTGCAAACTATCAAAAGCTTATTGCATTAAAACAAAATAAAGATTTATTCGCTAAACCAAATGCAGACTTACCAAATATTCTTATTCAAATGAATAGTGATGGAAGCATGATTTATTTTGATTTAACGGATAGTGTAAATCATAAAGAATATCGTATTATTCTTAGTAATGGTGTTAGTGCTAATAATAAGGTTGTAGATCTAAATGGATATACACTTTATCTTGATACACTAAACAAAACGAATTTGAATTTAACATCTCAAACAGCAATAGATGATTATCAAACAATTATTGCTTATAGAGATGCTAAATAAATAGAATCATTTAAATGATTCAAAAATTAGTCTTTTTAATAAAATAGGAGGAAAAAAGAAAATGAAAAAAGTATTAAAGGGCTTATTATTTGCTTTTGTAGGAGTTTTCGCTCTTGTTGCATTAGCATCTTGTGGTGGACATACACACAAAGCAAAAGAAGGTTGGAAAAGAGATTCTGCACA
>CAMWJY010000039.1 GCA_947174685.1 uncultured Mollicutes bacterium
CATAGTTTTGGAAAACCATAGAAATATTTCTTCTGATTGGTTCTACATCATTCATTTCTTCTCCATCAATTAAAAGTTTTCCTTCTGTAATCTCTTCTAGACCAGCAATCATACGCAAGACTGTAGATTTACCACAACCTGATGGCCCTACGAATACAACGAATTCTTCTGGTTCAATTTCTAAAGAAAAATCCTTAACTGCACAAAGTCCATTTGGGTAAATCTTTTTAATATGCTCAAGCTTGATGGTATGCTCCTTTGGTTCGATAATCCTCAAAATATCGGAAATATTAGAAATTGGATAAGTCGTTTTAGCATAGCTCTTTGCCTCTCCAATACCACAGCTTTCAAAACCACCTGCAGTTGCAGCATCTATTCCTGATTTAGCATCCTCAACAACTAAGCAATCTTCTGTCTTAAGTCCTAATAAATCCCTTGCAAGTAAGAATACTTCTGGATCAGGTTTTGAATTTTTGATTTTTGTTCCATCAGATATCTCATCAAAGTACTTTAGTAAATCTGTTTTTTCTAGAATCATCATTGTATTTTTACTAGAAGAGCCAATAGCTAGCTTAATTCCCTTTTGTTTAAGAGCCTCTAAGGTTGTTCTTACACTAATAGAAATAGATCTAGGCTTTAAATCATTTAACAATTCCTTATAGATTGCATTTTTCTTATTTGCCAACTCTTCTTTTTCTTCTTGTGTATAGTTTTTCTCAGCTTTTTCTAAAATGATTTCTAAAGACTCCATTCTAGAAACACCTCTTAAACGATTGTTGATTTCTTCATCAAAATAAATACCTTCATCATCGGCCATTTTCTTCCAAGCCTGATAATGGTATTTATCAGTAAATAGTAATACACCATCTAAATCAAAAATTACACCTTTAATCATTTTAACACCTCCACTACATAAGAATTATCTTTATATACCTTAATGCAGTATGCTTTTTCTTTTATTTTAATTTTAAACTGCAACGAAAGAATACCCTTCGCTAAATTTGGTTCTAATATGGGCTTATCCTCTATAATCTTTAATCCTGCCATACCATAGATTAAGCTCATATAGGCTCCACCACTAGAAGCTGGGTGTGTTC
Organism: uncultured Mollicutes bacterium; assembly: GCA_947174685.1. Taxonomy (GTDB): domain Bacteria; phylum Bacillota_I; class Bacilli_A; order Acholeplasmatales; family Anaeroplasmataceae; genus Pelethenecus. The sequence goes on from CAMWJY010000039.1 coordinate 1,098, forward strand.
CACCAATATAAATTCCTCCAGCATAGAGCTTTTGATTTGTGCTCAAATCAATTCCTGCTGATTTCATAAACATTTCAAAGGCCTCTTTTTTCTTACCGATTTGAAAGCCTGTTATAGAATACATGGAAGCTGACAAGCTTGAACCATGCTCAGTGTAAGGATAATAAAAATTATAGTTTGCTTTTATGGTTTCCTTATCAAATTCACTATTTAACAAGCATAATAATGTGATAACATCTGCCTGTTTAATGATTCTTGTAGGATAAGCAACACCATTTTCTGTTCCCCAATACTCATTAGGAACTCTTAATCTACTTCTTACTATATCAACTGTAGCATCTTCTAAATCAAAATATCCTGTAAACTGTTCAATTAATTTTTTCCGGTTCGGTTTAGGCAAATACAAGTGTTCTATGAAATGCGCACATTTTTCAAGCAAGCAATCAAACATAGATAGCTTCTTTGCATATTTCATATAAATCTCAATTGCATATTTTGCCATATAGTTTGTGAAGGCATTGTCATCTACACGTTCGTGATATTCATCAGGACCAATTACATCTAAAATGTGAAATTTACTACCTATTTTTTTGGCAAAGGACATAAAGAACTTTGCAACCTCAAATGCCATCTCTAAGCCACCTTCAAGAAGGATAGACTCATCTCCAGTAATTTTAATATATTCTTCTAATGCATAGATAATATCAGCAGATAGATGAATTTGTTTTTCATTAAAATAAGTACGAATGGGTTCATTTGTAATAGGGTCAGTAACATTATATTTTGAACAAGCTTCTAATCCTGTTTCTTGACTTTCCCACGCATAAAATGCACCTTCATAGCCATATTCCTTTGCTTTGGCTTTCGCGCCAGTTAGAGTTCTTATTCGGTACTCTAAAAAGCTTCTAGCTATGCTTGGATTTGTATAGGAAAAGAAAGGTAATAAAAATATTTCCGTATCCCAAAAAACAGCCCCCTTATAGGTTTGTCCAGATAATCCTCTTGCAGGAATAGAGGTTTTATAGTTTTTATTCCCCAAAATTAATAGATGATATATGCTATATCTCATATTAAACTGAGCTTCCTTATTTCCTGCAATTTCTATATCAGAATACTCCCATAAGCTCTTAAATGCTTTACTATGTTCTTCTTTATATTTAGAATACAGCTTTTCTGCAATTTCTATATTCGAGTTAAGCATCTGGTTTTCAGATAGCTTAGCAATTGCATAAAACGTATAAATCTTATATTTCTTAGCACTCAAAGCTACTTTATAGATTCCATTTTCATTTATATAAGTTGAGCGTTTAGGAAAACTATAACAAGTCTTCATATGTAAGAATTTATCTTCATTTGTAATTCCTACAAACTCGACTTTCTTATTATTACTATGAACCTTTTTACTTTTATAATGAGGACCATTGATTTCATAAACAGCTGTATCAAGACCTATAGAAATATCCAATTCTAAATCTACTTTACAAATGATTTGATATTTCATGCATAGGACATTGTCTTCCACCTGAGATACAAAGCGTTCTGATTGAATCGTAATCTGTTCAAATTCAGTATATCTTTTGAAAATAGCACGTTTCAAATCAAGGCTTTGTGTATGTGATATTGGCTTTGTATCTAAAACCGAAAAAGAAATATCCTTAGTTTTTATATGCACAAAGAATGGATTTGGAGCATTTAAGCTTTCTCTCCATTTATCCTTGTATTGATCATAAAAGCCTATGATATTTAGACCAACAAGCTCTTTTTTCTTAAATTCCTCTAAGGTTCCTCTATAACCAAGATGACCATTACCAATTAAAAACATATTACCATAAGGAACAATATTTTTAGTTTCAAAGCCTTTTTTCGTTAAAGTAAACATATCTATTGCCTCATTAATTCGTATTTGTCCTTTAAGGTAATCAGTTGATCATAAACCTTAAGTTCAATAGGATTTCCCTCTAAAGAAAGTGTCACCTTCTCTTGAGTCACAGAGACTAATAGCTTAGAGCCTTGATAATTAATCTTGAAGGAATATCCTTGCCATTTTGGTAAAATCGTTGGAGCAAGCTTCAGGGTTTTACGTTCACTACGTAAGCCTCCAAAGCCATAGACAATATTCATCCAAGCTGCCGCTATGGAGGTTGTATGAATTCCTTCACAGGTATTACAATTATAATCATCTAAATCTAATCTAGTAGCAAATTCAAAGAATTTTGCTGCCTCATCTAATTTCCTTAGCTCACAGGCGAAAATGGAATGTATAGATGGGCTCAAAGAGGATTCATGTATACATTTTGGTTCATAGAATTCATAGTTTGCCTTCTTCTGTTCCAAAGTGAAATCCTGATTATACAAAAACATAAACATTAATACATCTGGCTGCTTAATCATATCATTACGATATATTCTATCATAGCTCCAGTGAGCGTATAAAGGAAAATCTGATGTTGGAATAGAATTAATATCCAAATGTGGAAGCTTAAAGAAGCCTTCATGCTGTTCAAAAAGCTTTGTTTGATCATCATATAATATAATCATTTTAGCACTTGCTTCTTTAATATCTTTTAAAAAGTCTTCATCACAACCACATTTTTTAAATATAGATTTTATATCATATTGCTTAGATTCTACTAGTTCTAGTAGATATTCAAACGTCTTTTTAGCTAAGTAGTTTGTATAGGTATTTTGGTTTACCATCATTTGAAATTCATCAGGTCCCATAACACCAAAATAACCAAAGCCAGAATGGTCTTGATTATACTGTCCTCTTGATAGCATAAACCTACATACTTCTACAACCATCTCTAAGCCATAATTTTGCATAAATTCTTTATCATTATATAAATTCATATAATGCATAATTGCATATACTACACCTGTTGAAGGTTGAAATTGTAAAGAAGCATGCTGCCATAAATTACAGCCTTCCTTACCATTTCTAGTTGCGATAGGGAAGCATGCTCCTACACAATCTAAATCAGAAGCTCTTTTTCTTGCTTCATCTAAAGTATGATATCTAAACATCAAAAGATTCTTTGCAGCTTCCTTGTTAGAAAATAAATAGAAGGGTAGGCAATAGGTTTCACTATCCCAGAAGGCATGTCCAGAATAGGCTTCTCCTGTTAAGCCTTTAGCTCCTATATTGTTATCCTTGGCAAAGCCATGATAGGTTTGCTCTAGCTGGAATATGCAATATCTAATTCCTTGTTGATTTTTAGGATCTCCTAGAATTTCAATATCAGATGAATCCCAAACCTTTTTATAATAAGCTTGATTTTCAGAAAGCATTTGCGAATAACCTTTAGAAACAAAGCATTTCAATTCTTCTTTAGCTTGTTTAAATAAGCCTACAAAATTATCCTTATTTGTCTTATCACAAATATTAATTACATAACGAGTAAAGGTAGTTTTATCCTTTAGTTGAAAGTCATATTCCACTACAACCTCTTTATCTAGAGAAAAGGAATTTACTGGTTCTTCTTTAGTTTCTATTTGCATCAAGCTTAATAACGACTGATCTGTAGATAATGTTGATGTAAATACACCATACTGATTATCTTCTACAATCTCTTTTTCTCTATTCCAATAACAATCCTTAGACCAATGTAGGACATTGCTATCTAAATGCATAGCAAGCTTAACCTGTACTTCATTTTTACTAGCAAATGTGATTCTTTGAAGCATCTCATGACAGTTATCCATACTCATAATTCTTTCAAAGCATAAAGAAATCACACCAGCTTTTGTATGCCAGTTAAAGCTTCTTTTTAACAAACCACTCGTCATATCTAATTCACGAACAAAGGAATCAATTTTTGCTAAATCAAGGTCAAGAACTTCTCCTGCAACCTCAATCTTGCATTTAACCCAATTGACGGAATTAATTGTAAAATGTGTTCTTTTTACGATACCACGATAAGCATTTTCTGTTTCCTTTAAGGCATATTCATAAATACCATTAAAATAACTTCCCTTTAAGCTTTTACCACCATAGCCTTCTTCAAAGAAGCCTCTTATGCCGGCATATTCATTTCCTAAAGAAAAGATACTTTCAGATACCATAGCTCTATCCTTATGAAATCCTGTTTCAATGATTTTAAAAGGGTCTACATCTAAATATTCATTTGATTTCTTAGCCATTCAAATCACTCCTTCATTCCAGAACTTACTTGAGAACCCATAATTTGCTTCTGGAAAATAATAAATATAATAATTTGTGGGATAATGGAAATGACAAGCAACATTAAGAATTCTGATGTATCTATTGTCGTTGTACTAGAAAGATTATAGATAGCAACCATAACCGTCTTCATACCATCATCCTGTAAGATTAAATAAGGAAGTAAGAAATCTGAATAAGCAGCAGTCATTGCAAAGATTGCAACAACACCAATGATTGGCTTAGAAAGTGGTAATACTACCTTATAAAATATTCTAAAATCACTTAAGCCATCCATACGTGCAGCTTCTATAAGTGAAGATGGTATTTTCTGGAAATAATCCTTAAATAGCATAAAATAATACGCATTAGAACCAAAGATTAAGCATAATGGCAAATAAGAATTAATCATACCAAAATCTCTAATTTGCATTACAAGAGGGAATAAGGATAAGGCTGCCGGAATCATATAACTAAATAAAATAAGTCCGTTAATAATCTTATATCCAGCAGGCTTTAAAACACCTATTGCATAAGCAAGTAATCCATTAAATAGTACTGAGCACATCATTGCCCCTATAACTACTAGAATTGTATTTACATAATATCTACCAAAATCTAATCTGTTCCACAAATTTACAAGCTTCATAAAGTCAAACGCTTTAGGAAATAGGTGATATTCATTAGAATTAATTTCATTTACTGTTTTAAAAGAAGTTATAAATAACCATAAAACGGGAATAATTGCAGTTAAAACAAATACTACAAGTAAGAAAATTATAATACCGTAAACAATCTTGTATCTCGTTTTCTTATAATCGGAGAAGTTTAGTAAGCCTTCTGTTTTATACTTCAAATGCTTCATACTCTCTTCTCCCTTCTTTCAAAGTATTTCACTACTCCAAAATATAGACAAGTGAAAGCTAAAATAATTAATGCTAAGAAAATACTAGAAGCTGCCGCTTTAGCATATTCTAAATCCTCAAAGGCATATTGATAAGAAAGTAACATTAAGGATAATGATGAATCCAGTGGTCCTCCACCATAGCCTATTACTAATGGTTCATAGAATACTTGGAATACAGAGATAATCTGTAATATTAATAATGTAACTAATGTATTTCTCATCTGAGGTAAAGTAATTCGAGTAAATCTTTGGAAAGGAGTTGCACCATCCATTCTAGATGCCTCATATAAGGATTGATCTATCTGCTGGAAATTAGATAAATAAATTAATGAGGTTGCTCCTGCTCCCTTCCATGTCATCGCAATTACGATAAGAGGAATAATAATATTTGCATTAGAAGCCCACAGCTGTGGTTCTCTTCCAAATGCTCTTAAAATTACATTCAAAATAGAATAGGATTCATCTCCATAAATATTTCTAAAAAGAAATACTACTGAAATACCTGAAATCATACAAGGTATATAGATACAAACTCTAAAGAATCCCTTTGCATGAATACATTCACTTAGCAAAAAGCCTATAATCATTGGGGTTAAAAAACCTATGACTAACGACCATAAAATATAAGAAAAGGTATTCTTTAGAGCTGCCAAGAAAGAAGAATCCATAAATAAACTTTTGTAGTTTTGAAAGCCTACAAACTTTCCAAAACTATAATCATTAAAAAATGATAATACTATATTTTTTCCTATTGGCACCCATACAAAAAACGCAAATAATAGTACGCTTGGAAGCATAATTAACCAAGCCAAAAGATTCTTCTTCAGAATCATTTTTACTTTTCTTTTATTAATAGCTACCATTATTTATTCACATTCGTATCCAAATAAGATTGCATTTTTGAATTTGCGGTTTCAAGTAGGGTTTTAGGATTAGCTACATAAGGATCTTGAAGGACACTTTGAATAGCGATATCCAAATACTCATACATCTCC
>CAMWJY010000040.1 GCA_947174685.1 uncultured Mollicutes bacterium
GTAAGAAATAGTGTATTATATGCATGCTTCTTCTTATCAATTTATTTCATCTTTTTTAAAAAAATTTTAAAGTAGGGAGAGGTACCTATGATACTACGTTTTTTTAGATATATACTTTCTAAATTACGCAAAAAAAGCAACTGTAATGTATCTGTTACAGTTACCAAATTTGTTGTAAAAAAGACAGTTTATATAAAAAAAGAAGATTCTACCTCTTTGCCTAACCCGCACGAGTAGAATCTCACCACCATGGAAAACATGGGAGGTTAGATTTTACTCTAACCTTGCTATTTATATTATATGATATTTACTCTAAAAAATCAATACACAAAAAAATTAAGCCAAGAACCTTCCTTGGCTTATCTTAATTATTTACCTAAATGACAAATCGCAACCATACCAGGACCTGTATGTGCTCCAATAATAGGACATAAAGTGGTATGCTTAATTTCAACATTAGGAAATTCCTTTTTTACCTCTGCCTCTAAAACTAATGCTAGCTCTCTTGCATCGGCATCACAGATATAAACTGTTTGAGATAACTCTTCATTATAATTTGCTTTAAAATATTCAAATAATGCATGAACAGCCGCCTTATTTCCATGCTTTTTAGCAATCGTTGCAAGATGCCCTGTTTCATCAATCTTTAAGATTGGTTTAATATTCAGCATAGAACCAACTACCGCAGTTGCAGAGCTTACTCTTCCACCACGCTTAAGATACATTAAGTCCTGAACTAAGAACCAATGCTTAATCTTTGGTACTAATGCTTCAATTACATTTTTATTATCCTCTAAAGACATTCCTGCTTCGCGATTCTTTAGTGCCTCTTCTATAAGCACACCCATACCTCCTGTAGCTCCTAAGGAATCTACTGGATAAACATCTAAATCAGGATACTTCTCCTTTAAGGATTCCTTTGCTAAACAAGCAGCACTATAGGTTGAGGAAAGTCCACTAGATAAGCAAAGATATAAAATTGAATATCCATCCTTTAAATATGGTTCAAAATATTCCTCATATTGGAATGGTGTAATTTGACTTGTCTTTGTCAAATCTCCATTTCTTTGACCATCATAAAACTTTTTCATAATATCATCAGGCTCTGGACCGAAAGAGGTACGCATCTCTTCTCCTAAAGAATATTGCATAGGGATGAACTTTAATCCCCACTTATCTACAGATACCTGTTCAATATCACCAGAAACATCCATTAAAATTACATATTGATTCATAATACTTCAACTCCTAAAAATATATCAATTTCTTACATATTTTACCCTATATCTTTACTATTTGCAAGAAAATAATATTTATTCTAGGATTTTTGTAGCAATCTCGTTAAAATATTTCCCTCGTTCTATATAATTTTTAAAATGATCAAAGCTTGCAAACATTGGAGAAAATAAGATAATCTCATTGGTTCGATCCTGATATGCCTTATGAAAGGCTTCATCTAATGAATCAAAGGTGAAGCATTTGATTCTATTTTCCTCCATATACTCTTTTACTTTTTCCTTCGTCTGACCATAGGCATAAACTCTTTTCAGCTTAGGTAATACACTTTGTAAGCATGCTAGGTTTTCCTTACGATCATATCCTCCACATACAAGCTCTACTTTGTCAAAGCACTCTAATGCTGCCATAGTAGAATAAGGATTTGTACTCTTTGCATCATTATAAATAAAATCATTAATTTTAGTTAATCTATATTCTACCTCTTCAAAAGTCTTTAATTGGTCTCTTATTACTTTAGGGCATATTCCCTTTACTAAGGATACAGCTGAAATTGATGCCATAACATCCTCTAACAAGAAAGGCTTATCTATTAGATTTTGTTCAATCTTCATAACTTTCTTCTTATTATTGTAGATGAAGCCATCATAAGCATAACACTTAGCCAAATAGAAATTTCTGGAAAAAGAAATTCTTTCAGAATCGATGAACTTAACTATATCTCTTAAAATAGGGTCATCCAAATGATATATCGTATAATGATTAGAGTTTTGATATCTACAAATATTTGCCTTGCTGTCGATATAATCTTTGTAGGTGGCATGGTGATCCAAATGACAAGGATGAACATTTAACAAAACGCTGATATTAAAATCTAGCTTACTCATCTCTAATTGGAAGCTAGAGCATTCTACAACAAAAATATCTGCAGTAGGATGTTCTACCAAAGCTCTACATATACTATATCCAATATTACCACAGGCTACTACATCGTATTTTGAAGATAATATGTGGGTAATCAAAGAAACTGTCGTTGTTTTTCCGTTGCTGCCTGTTACACCAATATAAAACTTTTTTCTAAGCATAAAGGCAAGCTCAACATCTGTAATCACTTGCACTTTACGTTCTAAAAACATCTCTATTATAGGCTCAGATATTGGAATGCCTGGTGCCTTTACAACTAAGTCATAATCAAACTCTTTAACTTCATCTAAATTTAAATAGTCATATTCTAATTGGTCTTCTTCCAATAATAATATAACTCCATCATTGGCTACACCTTTTCCTAAAACTAAAGTCTTCATTGTAACACCTCTTATATAAGCATACGAAAAAGACTCTCATTTTATGAAATTTAAGGATAAAGAAAAAGCCTATAGAATTGCTTCTATAAGCTTCTTTATAGCTTTAAGCCGTTTTAATAACGGAAAGCTTCCAACCATCATGTATATTTAATACAATATTATAGGTACCTGTGACATTAACCATAGCATTCCCATCACTATTAACTCCAAAGTAAGCCTTTGAAGCATCATCAAGATTCCAATAATTAGCTTGAACTCCCCAACTTTCATCAGCAAGCTTCCAGCCTTTATCTACTGTATCAAACACAACTCCTGTAATAGTAAGTGTACCTGCATCATAATCAGCTACAAGCTTCCAAGCATCACCTGTACCCCAGCCGTTGATATCGCCTCTTAGATAAAGAACTGGCAAAGCATCAAAGCTATTATCTTCTCTAGCTCCACATACTGTACAATTTCTATGTCTTGAGCCTTGTTCTCCTTCATAGACTCCTTCGCTATCAATAACCCAATCACCATATTCATGTGGCTGAGGATTAGTTTCACTACAGCCTACAAATGTACAATGCTGTGTATGGAAGCCATCAACACTTGTATCATATTCTTCTGACCAAACATGATCATGGTCTGCTAGAGGCTTTTCATAGCCACACTTGATACATACATTGCTAGTTGAGTTATACTCATGAGGCATTTTTGCAGATTCTTCACCACAAGTTGTACAAATCTGCCAATGATATGCTGTATCAGCAACACCATCTTGCTCATATAGATATGTATCATCATAAGTGTGTACATGATCATATGCTTCTGCTAATTCTTTAGTTTCAAATGAATGACCATCAAAAGTTACCCAGCATTCATTCTTAATCTTATTTATCTTTAATTCGTTTCTTCCTGCTTCAGGAATAATATCAAATATCATAAGAGTGAAGCCTGTACCATCTTCAGCAATTACGCCTTTTGAAACCTGAATAACAAATGTATACCAGCCTTCATTTTCAGAATCTAAAACACCTACTGTTGAACCAAATCCACCTGTTAAAACTCCTGAATCAGTATATGCATGACCATATAGATTTTCCCATTCAGCAACCTTATGAACATGAATTGTAACTGATGCTGGTTGAAGATATTCCTCATATGCAGCTATAGCAGCTTCTTTATTCAAATAAACACCATCACCATTATCAATAAAATAGAATGCTTTTCCTTCTAATAATTCCTCTGATAAAGCTACTCCTTTGATTTCATGCTTGATTATTTTTTCATCCTCTGTATGGAAAATTATTCCAAAGCTATTAAACTCTTCAGCATTTTTGAAGGTAATCTTATACCAGCCATTTGCATCTTCTTCAGCAGGCATTACTGTGTCATATCCACCAACCTCAACACCGCTATAAGTATAAACATAAACTATTTCTCCTGTTGGCCATGCAGGTGCGTAATAGTAAATTGCATATTCTGGAGTTACAATAGGTGGCTGTGCTGTTATTTCATATTCTTCTGCTAACTCTTTAGTTTCAAATACATTTCCATCATAAGTTATCCAGCAATCACTCTTAATTCCTTCAATTTTGTATTCTTCTCTGCCAGCCTTATCAATCATATCAAATAGCATAAGAGTAAAGCCATCAGCATCTGCAAGAATTTCTTTTCTTGCAATCTCTACAACAAATGTATACCAGCCTTCATTTTCAGTGTCTAAAACACCCATATTTGAACCAAATTCACCTGTCAAATCTTCTGAAGCAGTATAAGCATGTCCATAAAGCTCTTCCCAGTTTTCTCTCTTATGAACATGAATAGTAACTGTTACTTTTTCATTTAGATTAACAATTTCTTCATATTGAGCTTCTGCATCCTGCTTATTACCAAAAATTGCATCATCATTATCAATAAAGTAGAAGGCTTTTCCTTCTAGAAGCTCCTCTGTAAGAGTTACATTAAACTCGTGCTTAATTACATCTTCATCATTTGTATGGAAGATAATACCGAAGCCACTAAATTCTTCTGCTGTTTTAAAGGTAACCTTGTACCAGCCAGTTTCTCCATCTGCAAGCATTTCTGTATGATATCCACCAACAGAAGGACCTTCAAAGGTATAAACATAAACTGCTTCACCCTCTGCCCAAGCAGGAGCATAGTAGAAAATTGTATATTCAACCTTTACGACAGGTATTAATGTTAGCTCATATTCTTCTGCAGCTTCCTTAGTTTCATAAGCTGTACCGTCATAAGCTACCCAGCAATCACTCTTTATTCCTTCTATCTTTAACTCTTCTCTAGCTGAACCAGGACGCTCATCATATACCATAAGAGTAAAGCCTGAACCATCTAAAGCAACTACACTTTCACCAACCTCTATAGCAAATGTGTACCAGCCTTCATTATCTGGATCTAAAGTACCCTTAAGTGAACCAAATGGACCAGATAAAACATCATCTGCAGTAACATAGGCATGACCATAAATGTCTTCCCATTCAGCAACCTTATGAACATGAATAGTAATTGTTACCTTTACCTCTGTAATTTTTTCATAAGCGGCTTCTGCTAACTCAAAGCTTGTATATCCAGCTTCTTCACCAACAGCAATAAAATAAATCTTATCTTTAGAGTTTGTACTTCTGCTTAACTCAGTTTCATCCTCATCTAAATAGAAGCTTAGATTGAAACCATCACTAATATCTTTAGCAGTCTTGAAGGTTAAAGAATACCAGCCCTCATGGTCAGCAACACTTTCAAGAGAAGTCTTATCAAAATCTAATCCAGTTGCAGCTACAGCTTCGGCAGCAGGAGCATACATATAAATTGTATATTCAACCTTATTATTTTCTTCATATTGAGCTTCTGCAGCCTGCTTATTACTAAAAATTGCATCATCATTACTAATAAAGTAGAAGGCCTTTCCTTCTAGAAGCTCATCTGTAAGAGTTACATTAAACTCGTGCTTAATTACATCTTCATCATTTGTATGGAAGATAATACCGAAGCCACTAAATTCTTCTGCTGTTTTAAAGGTAACCTTGTACCAGCCAGTTTCTCCATCTGCAAGCATTTCTGTATGATATCCACCAACAGAAGGACCTTCAAAGGTATAAACATAAACTGCTTCACCCTCTGCCCAAGCAGGAGCATAGTAGAAAATTGTATATTCAACCTTTACGACAGGTATTAATGTTAGCTCATATTCTTCTGCAGCTTCCTTAGTTTCATAAGCTGTACCGTCATAAGCTACCCAGCAATCACTCTTTATTCCTTCTATCTTTAACTCTTCTCTAGCTGAACCAGGACGCTCATCATATACCATAAGAGTAAAGCCTGAACCATCTAAAGCAACTACACTTTCACCAACCTCTATAGCAAATGTGTACCAGCCTTCATTATCTGGATCTAAAGTACCCTTAAGTGAACCAAATGGACCAGATAAAACATCATCTGCAGTAACATAGGCATGACCATAAATGTCTTCCCATTCAGCAACCTTATGAACATGAATAGTAACAGTTACCTTTACCTCTGGATGAGTAATTTGTTCATAAGCAGCTTCTGCTAGCTCAAAGCTTGTATATGCAGTACCATCGCCAACAGATATGAAATAAATATTCTCTTTTTTATTTGTATTTCTGCTTACTGCAGTTGTAGCATCATCCAAATAGAAGCTTAAATTGAAGCCATCTGTTATTTCTTTATCTGTTTTGAATGTAAAGCTGAACCAGTTGTCATGATCGGCAACACTTTCAAGAGATGCCTTATCTAAGTCTAATACACTAGCAGCTACAGCTTCTGTATCAGGTGCATACATATAAATCGTATATTCATTTTTTTCAACAACTACAGGCTCTTCATCTTTTAAAGCCTCTGCCTTAGTTGCAAATAGATTTCCCTTTGCACTTACCCACATCTCAGATTTATTAATCGTTAGATTTATAGAAGTTCCTTCAGCAGGAGAAAGCTTAAGAGAAAAACTACCTGTCTTTAGTAATCCTTCTGGATGCTTTACTTCTATTTTATACCAGCCATCCTCTACTGTTGTTACTTCATATGTTTTTTCTTCGCCAGTAAGATTCTTATCTGTATTGCTATCGCTATCATGATAATACGCATGAGCATAAACCTTATTTCCAAAATCTGCTGGTTTATGGAAGTAAATTATTGCAGTTTCAGTTTTTTCAACAGGTGCAGGTGGATCTTCCTTCTTTAGTGATGCATTACAATCATCACATATTTTATCCCCATTTGCATCAACGTGAGGAACCTTCTCTGTTTTTTCATCACAATTTTCATCAACACAGTATTGCCAGTGACCATCGGCGTCATTATCCCAGGCCCAGTTATGCTTCTTCTCTTTCGTTCTACAACTAGCACAGCCAAGTACTAGAAGCATAGCACATACTGCAATTGGAAAAATCAATAGTAGCTTTTTTCTTTTTTGCATACCCTTTTTTGTGCAATTAAAATTGTACTTAATAATTACACATTCTCCTTTTTTATTTTTTTATTTTTTAAGTTATGAGTACAACAC
>CAMWJY010000041.1 GCA_947174685.1 uncultured Mollicutes bacterium
GGATAAGCTTTTGATTTTGGATTACCCAAATAGAAGTTGAATTATTTTGAACATCAAAGGTTGTATGCTCTAATAAATATTCTCTTGTTACTGCTGATAGATTTAAATTTGTTTGGTTTTTATTTGTTGTAGAACCAACAAGAAGAATATTACTCTTATCTAGGTTGATTGTACCATTTGTTTCAGAAACAGAACCAAAAATAATTCCATTTTGGTAGGAAAGTAAGGAGGATACACTAGCTTCTCCCACACCTGGTCTATTACTTTTTTGTAAAAAGCCTACCACTTGACCAAAATTCTTATTTGTTGTGCTTACTTCATTTTGAAGAAGAGAGACATCAGTTACCACATTTTTGATTTCATTTCTACAATAACCAACTGCACCACCAACATTTTCATTTCCATAGATGGTTGCTGAAACATATAAGTCAGATACAAACTGCTTGCAGGTTGTATTGTCCTTTGAATAATCCATAAAGCCAACTGCTCCACCAACGTTCTTTTGTCCAATGATGATTGTATTTACTACTGCACTCTTTAATACCTTAGAATCTCCATTATCATTTGTAGTAAGACGGCCTGCAATTGCTCCAACTCTAGAGTCTGGATCCTTTGATTCAACCTTAGAATCAAGAATAAATACGTTTTCTATACATCCTTTCAAATCTGCAACAAGGATTGCAGTACCATGATTGGATGTGGATGTTGCTGGGGCATTCGTTACTTCAGCATTTTTGAAGCTTGTATTTTTGAATGTTCCGTTATTTATTCTTTTATAAAGAGCTAAAAATTCTACTGTATCTACAATTTTCATATTATGAATTGTATAGCCTTGTCCATCAAACACACCTTTAAAATCAGAGGTAATCATATCTACTTTTTTATCTTTACTTAAGAAAATATCACTATGGAGTGTTACTCTTAAGCTAGCACTATTTGAAGAAATTGTGCTATTATTAGATGCTTCAACATAATAATAGAAATCTGAAGCATTATAAATATGAATATTTTCTTGATTTATAGTTTCCGTATTGAAATGAACCCACGAACCAGTTGTAATTTTTTCACATACAATTGAATCACCATAAGAAGATAGGTATGTATACATATAATACATAGTGTTTTCAACAAGACCAGTCAGCTCTAGTGAAGAATTAGATGTGCTTTGTGTCAAATCAGATAAAGTTGGATTTTGTAATTTTTCTTTTGTGAATAAATACTTTATCTCGTTATGATTAGGATTATCAAATGTTGCATTAACTTGTGCATACTCTACTTCTCCTAAAGAAAGACTTACAAAAGATTCTACAGGATCATATTCTGGTTCAAAGGAAGTCATAAGTAATAGAGATTCTGCTTGACCACTTTGGCATAAAACATAGACATAATTTGTAGTATTAGGATATATGTCTGTTAAAAGAATGGTAGAATTCTGGCTAGAATTTTCTTTCTTGATTTGAGATAGGGAAGGTGCCTCTGCTTTATCTGTTACATAGTAATAGGTTGTTACATTTGCTTTATCAGTAGTAATCTTAAGACTATAGCTTGGATGATTGCTTAATATCTCAATTGTAAGAGTATCGGCAGGAAGTACATATTTACTTGAATCATCAACAATTTGACGATTGTTGGCGATGCTTTCAAAAGTATTCTCTTCAATAATAAAGTTTTCACCCTTAGCCTTAATCGAAATACCTCTTGTACAAGAGATAAAGATATTATCACGAATGAGATAATTATTAGGAACTCCTAAAATAGATGGTCCCCATACTGTATAGGCATTAATATAGACTGCTTGATCAATGTTCTTAAAAGTATTCTCTATAATCTTAACATCATCTGCATCTCTACAATTAATACCATGGGTAGTTATATCTGTGCTGCCTTGAATTTCATTTTGATAAATTACGGTTTGAGGGGTACCTAAAAGAACATCAATACCTCTTGCACAATTGAGAATAGTGTTATTATGAATAAATGTATTTCTTCCGGTAGCATCGTGAGTAGCACCGCTATTTCCAACTCCGATTGCAGCACCTGCACGAACATTTTTTAGTGTATTATAGCATAGCTCATTAGAGTATTCTTCTTCGCCATGCATGTCAATTGCATCTAAAAGCGTATTATCAAAAGTATTGTTTTGAACCAAATTATTATGAGCATAATACTGAATTAAGGTTCCATGTCTTAGCCATGGTCCTATAAATTCACAATTCTCTACGAGATTAAAACAAGCATCATAGAGTGTATCTGTACAATCATCATCATGACCGATACCTTGTATGCATACACCATATCCATTTCCTCCACCACCTAAGCAGGTTGCCTTTTGGAAGGTAGAGTTACGTACAACAACCTCTTGTGCCTTTGCAATACGAATACCGATTCGGCGGAATTTTTCTACTATAACATTATCAATTAAAATATTTCTTGCCTGATTGCTAGAGGAAGTGATTGTTCCACCTGTGGCAGCAGTTATTCCATACTTTGGACCTGTCCAGATATCAGTGATTAAATCCTTATCATTTTTATCATAAGTATAGACTGAATCTGATGTATTTGAAGATACTGTCAAATTCTTAATTGCTACATTTTTAACATTTACAGCAGCAATAACAGTTGTCGAACTATTCTCGTTCATTGTTTCTGTAAAATGAGAAACTAAAACTACACCTTCCTTAGATTCTCCAAGTAAGGTTATATTAGATTTTAATATGATATGAGCATAATATTCTGAAGAAGCCTTCTCATAACCTGTAAAATGATATGTACCATTTGGAATATAGACAACATCATTTGCCTTAGCTGCAGCAATCGCCTTTTTAAAGGCTTCATAATTGTCCTTAGATGAATTATTTGAGATAGCCCCATAATTCAAAACATTAATGATACTACCACTTTCCTCTATTGGCTTAGGCATAGTATGAGGAGTTCCATCCTTATCAAATAGTCCTGGCATATTCCAATCTCCACTAAAATAGTCCATAAACTGTTCATATACAGAAGAAAGAGGTATTGCGGCTTGAGTAACTGCCTCACTTAAGTCTTCATATTCTGCATAGATAAAGATTGTATATTCAGCTTCCTCTAAATCAGAAAAGACTACTTCACTCTGATATAGAGCTCCATTTGACTTTATTTCAAGATTTGTATAATTTTGATTACTAGAACCTAAAATATACCAAATACTTGCAGTTGCTTGATTTGTAGATATGGAAAGCTTCAACTCTCCAATTGTAGAAGTTGCACTAAAGGATACAAAAACATCCAAGGTTTCTGGGAGTTGAATTTCCCATTTTGCATATAAAGTAGTATTGGCTGTAATTGTACTACCTTCTACTGCCTTAGTTTTTAATGCACTATCGATATACCAGCCTTCAAAAGTCCAACCTTCTTCCGTTAATACTGGGAAGGTTGCAGGTAAGGCTGTTACATTAACAACACTTGCTGGGGCTGTTCCATGTCCTAATACATCATAAGTTATTGTAAAAACTTGAGTCCACTTTGCATAAAGTGTTGTATTTTTTGTGATTGATGCACCTGCTGTTGCTTTTGTTGTACATGCTGCTTCTAGATACCAGCCTTCAAATGCATAGCCTTCTGCTGATACTACTGGAAGCGTTGAAGGTAAAGTTAATACATTCGCCACACTTGCTGGGGCTGTTCCATGACCTTGTACATTATAGGTTATTGTAAAAACTTGAGTCCACTTCGCATATAGTGTTGTATCTTTTATGATTGCTGCACCTGCTTCTGCTATAGTTGTGCATTTAGAATCAAGATACCAACCATCAAAACGCCAGCCATCCACTGAAGCTACTATAGGTAATTCTTTAGGTAAAGCTAATACATTAACTACACTTACTGGGGCTGTGCCATGGCCTTGTACATTATAGGTTATTGTAAATACTTGTGTCCACTTCGCATATAGTGTTGTATCTTTTATGATTGCTGCACCTGCTTCTGCTTTTGCTGTACATTTAGAGTCAAAATACCAACCATCAAATACGAAGCCTTCTGCTGATACCACTGGAAGCTCTGCTGGTAAAGCTAATACATTAGCTACACTTGCTGGAGCTGTTCCATGACCTAATACATTATAGGTTACTGAGAACTTATCTGCTTCTTTTGCTACCCATTTTGCATATAGCGTTGTATTTGCTGTAATGGCTGCTCCTGCTTCTGCTATAGTTGTGCATTTTGCATCTAAATACCAAGCTTCAAATACATAGCCATCTGCTGATACCACGGGAAGCTCTGCTGGTAGTGCTGAGGCATTAGCTACGCTTGCTGGGGCTTGTCCATGTCCTAATACATCATAGGTTATTGTAAAAGTTTGTGTCCACTTTGCATATAGTGTTGTATCTTTTGTGATTGCTGCTCCTGCTTCCGCTTTTGTTGTACATTTTGCATCTAAGAACCAACCACCAAATTCATAGCCTTCTGCAGTTAATACTGGTAACTCTTTTGGCAGAGCTAAAACATTAGCCACACTTGCTGGGACTTCTCCATGGCCTAATACATCATAGGTTATTGCAAAAACTTGTGTCCACTTCGCATATAGAGTCGTATCTTTTGTGATTGCTGCTCCTGCTTCTGCTATAGTTGTACATTTAGAATCAAGATACCAACCATCAAAGCGCCAGCCATCCACTGAAGATACTGTAGGTAATTCTACTGGCAATGCTTTAACATCTGTAACTTTTGCAGGTGCAATTCCATGGCCTTGTACATCATAGGTTACATTATAGGTAGTTGGGGCAGGTGGTGTTACTTGCTTTGCTTCCCACTTCGCATATAAAGTAGTATTAGTTGTAATAGTACTACCTTCTACTGCCTTAGTCTTAAATTCACTATCTAAATACCAGCCTTTAAATGAATATCCTTCAGCTTCAAGAACTGGCAAAGTGTCAGGAATGGTCTTTGTATCAGAAATTGATTCTGGCTTTGACCCATGTCCATTATGATTGAATGTAATGATGTAGGTTTCTGGCTCAGGAGGCGTCACTTGCTTTTCTGTCCATTTTGCATAAAGCGTGATATCTGATGAAATGCTACTTCCAGGGGTTGCTTCTTGATTTAAGCTACCATCCTTATACCATCCTTTAAAATCCCAACCCTCCTCAATAAGCACTGGCAAGGAATTTGGGATTGCCTTCACATCCGTTATTGGACTTGGCTTTGTACCATGCCCATTATTATCAAATGTAATGGTATATGCTTCATCAGGTAATTCAGGCTGTTTACCTTGAACGATTTTACAGCCTGTTATGAGAAAAACGAGAATAAGAGATGTGAGAAAAAAGAATATTTTTTTTATCATCTTTTAGCATATTGACATGAATTCTCTATATCGAATTCATATCTCTCCTTTCTGGAATTTATATAATCAAAAAGGACACATACCCCTAAAACGAAATGTGTATCCTTTTTGAATTGAGGGATTATTCTACCACTTAGTACCTACTAAATCTTCAGTAAGCATAGTTAAACCTTTGGCTCCAAATTCGTTATGAAGCTTTAGTCCTGAAGCATTTGCAGTAAGCTCAAATGCTGCTGAACTATAGTTTGCACCTTCTGGAACAGTGATTTCTTTTACTACTCCTGTTCCATCTAAGAAGGTTGGAGTATAAATATGATTGTCTGTGTAAACTGCATTTACAGGTACCTTATCAAAACGAATGGCTGCCCATTGTGCAGAAACAATTAAATTTCCCTTGATTTTAATATCTTCTGCTGGATAAGAATATTTTCCACAGAATAGTATACTTTGTCTACTATCAACAATTGTGTTATTTTCAAGTAAAATATTATAAGGTATCCATTGAAGATTCATTGTGGTAGTAGTACCAGGTTCATTAACACCACTATGAATAACTATACCAGCTCTTGTATTAGAAGAGGAATATGCATTTTCAATATAGTTATTTCTAATAATATGTCCAGAGTCATACATACGAATACCACCAGTGTCATTCACTCCACCGCATAAAAATACATTATTTTCAATCAAGCTATTCTTTCCATGTCTACATGTTACTAGACCAACACACTCTTTAAAAGTATTACCTCTAACAATGGTACGTCCAGATTTAATAGAAATAATTTCAATTTCTCCTGAAACCTTGTCAAACAAATTATTTTCAATTAGAACGTGTGAATCTGTTTGGGAATAATTTGAAGTACCTATACGCATAGTCTCATATCCATTAGCTCCACCAGCTTCAGAGAAGTTTCTGAAGATATTGTTATAGATATGATGATATTGACTTGATAAATCATTTCTCCATACTGTAAGTAAAGATCCACCAGTTGATTTACCATCAAAGATATTTCTATCAACAGTATGATGTGTTCCGGTTAAGGAAACCCACTTATAATCATAGTCTTTAAGCTCGAAGTTATAGATTTCATTATTTGTAAATCTACAGTAATTCCCTTTAAATGAAACTACGCCGCTATCTGTATTAGGATATCCATCCTTAAATAGTAGGTTAGCAACGGTAACATAATCTGCTACTACTTCTACTCTAGATTCTCCAGTAATAACTGCCTTACCAGGATTCTTTGCAAATATGAATATAGGATTTTTCTCTGTGCCTGAATCTGTAATATTTAAATAAATTTCATCATAATTGCCATCCTCTAAAATAACAGCATCACCTGGATTTAACGTATTCACTACACAAGCTCTTAACAATTCAGTTGTATTAGATACATAAATCTTATTTAAGATTCTACTATCATTTTCAGTAATAAGCTCTGGTTCATCATCACTTGTTGAACCAACAGTTACAACATAGTCTTTTTTTAAGCTAACACCTGCTTTAGAGAATGTCGCAGTTAAAGTTACCTTTTGTTCAGAGGTAGTTCTATGAACATTTCCATCTAAATCAATAATCTTATCGTCTGAGGTTTCCCAATCAATATAGACACCATTTATATCACTTGTTCTAGGTAAAATTAAAATGTCTCTATCGATATAATTATTCTCATATAATACAAAGTCATCAATAGATTCCTGTACTTGATCTTTTACATCTGATGG
>CAMWJY010000042.1 GCA_947174685.1 uncultured Mollicutes bacterium
CTTAAAAAGTGAAGTTTATAGCTTCCCTTCTACAAAATATGCTAATCTTTTATCTGCATATAAAAGACTAGCTAAGGATGTTATGACTATAAAGCTAGAGGATCCGTATTATAAGAAGCTCCAACAAAGCATTGAAAAGGAATATAGCTCTTTAGTAGAGTTAAGCCGTATTTTTGATATTCTTTCTTATAGAAAAAATATTATTTTATCTATCGTTGGAAATGGAATTTTCTTTTTAGATTTATTTATAGCTATCTTCTTTAATTCCTTTACAAAGAGATTAAAATCAATAGAAGAATGCTTAGATGCTTTATCTGAGCTTGAGCTAATGCTTTCCTTAGCTACGATTGGAATGGATCAAGAGGTTTACTCACTACCAACGATTACAGAGGGCTTTAAAATTGTTGAAGGGTATCATCCTTTAGTAAAGGCTTGTGTTCCAAATTCCTTTGAATTTAAGAATGGAATTGTTCTTACAGGAAGTAATATGTCTGGGAAGACAACATTTATGCGTATGCTAGGTGTAAACCAGGTTTTAGCTAATGCTGGAGGTCTTGTTTGTGCAAAGGAGCTTCAAACAGGGCAGTACGAAGTGGTTACCTCCTTAAGAGCTAACGATATGCTTCAAGAAGGAATTTCTACCTTTTATGCTGAAGTAAACCGAATGAAAAGAATTATGGAAGAAAGTAAGAATCCGAATACACTTGTTCTTGTTGATGAAATATTCAAAGGAACTAATGCTAAGGATAGAATATTTGCTGCCAAGGAGATTATTAAAAAACTCGACTCCTTAGGAGTTTACTTTTTGATCACTACGCATGATTTTGAATTATGCGATGTTGAATCCATTCAAAACTATCATTTTGATGAAGAATACATTGAAGATAAAATTAGCTTTGATTACAAAATAAAGGATGGCAAATGCCAAAAAACAAATGCCATCTATCTTCTTAAGCTTGCTGGTGTTTTAGATAAGGAACAATAAAATCTAAGGCACCATTATCTTGATTCGTTTTAGTGGTTTGAAATTTTGTTCATTCTCTCCATTTTCATTGCCATCTGAATCTTACAACGCTTTATAAATTTATAATCTGTATAAGAATCACCTATCGCGATTGTAGGTGATTCTTTTAGTTTTAAGAGTCAAGCCTCCTTCTTAGGAAAGAGTTTTTCTTGATTTAGTAGTGTATTTTCTAAGTCTAAATAGATTTCCATGAATCTCACTAAGGGTATTATCGTATTCTAAAAATAAAATGTAAAGAAAAACTTTAAAAAAGGAGAAGTTTATTATATAATAATAAAGAAAGCTAGAGGTGATTTGTTGTGAATAGAATAATTTTAATGCAAATTGGCATTTTTAATATTGAATTTTCAACAATCATTAGTTTTTTACTTGGTGTAGTTATGGGATTCATAATCCTTTTACTTGTATATGCATTAGCTGTTATTTCTAGTATTAGAACTAAAAATTTTATTGCTAAAACAGAGGCAGATGATTTAACTACACAAGAGGTTAAAGATATGGTTGCCCAGACACAACGGTCTTATAAGGATAGAACTTTAAGAAAGGATCTTTCTAGAGTGAGCTATTGTTATAGCCTAAGCAGAGACTTAGCCTATGGAATTGCCGTCAGGTTTTATCCTGAAAGCAATCACCCCTTTTTAGAATTATCAATTAATGAGCTTACCATGCTGACGGGCTATATTACTTCTAGAGTGGATGAAATTTTAAATCATAAAGGAATAAGGATGCTTCGTAAGCTGAAAATTTCAACGATCGTAAATTTGTCTTCTAAAACGAAGGATATTGAAGAATCTAAGGCTTTTCAGACAACCAAGGCAATCAGTCAGAACTTAAGTAAGGCAAAGTACGTTTTAGATATTATTAATCCTTTAAAATGGGGAAGAAAGCTGATTGTTGATCGAATCATCAATTTAATTGTGGATCAAATCTGTCTTGTGATTATTTCTATTGTAGGTGAGGAAACCTATAAGATTTATTCAAAGAAGGTATTCCATAAGGAAGTTGAAATTGATGCTGGAACAGAAGACCTGATTGAGGAGATGTCTGATTCTTTAAAATCTGCTGCCATAGAATTAAATGGAGAAGAGCCAGTTTCCAATCCAGCTATAGGCAAGCGTTTAAAGACAAAAGTTTATTATAAAAATATTGTAGAAGGAAATCTTACAACCTTTCATCCTAAGTATCCTTTGAAAAAGAATGTGTGAGGTAATGCGTTATGAAAAAGAAAAAACAAATTGAAACTATTGAATTAGACGAGAAATTTACAATTCCCCAAATTAGTTATACCTTAGAGGGCTTGTTAAAGGGAAAAACGAAATTTAAGCCTAGTCAAATTGTATCACCAGTTCATGGAACCCATATCGTAGATCGTATCCATTATGTCGATAATAGTGGTAAAGTCAATGTCGATTATGGCTATGATTATATTCGAGATGAGAAGCATATTTCAGATGAAGAGCTTATCGCAAAGCATGGTACTAAGTATTATGAATTTAGTTATGTAAATAAACAGTTAACTGAGGAAGAAAAACGTGGTACTGACTATTCTAAAAAGGAAGTAAAGCCTGTTGCTGAGCCAGTTAAGGAAAACAAAACCTTAAGCTCCTTTTTCACTACAGGTGAGGATCTTGAAAAAGAGGAGGAAAAGGCTCCTATTTTAGATCCAGTAATTGAGGAGGAACTAGAGGCTCCGATTAATCCGCTTGAGGAAGATGCAGAATTTAATATTCGTATTTCTGTTGATGAGGAGAATGAGCCTTATGAGTATAATAGCTATGATCATAATCTTCCTAAGCCAGAGCCTACCCCAATCCATAATTATGATTATCGTAGAGAGGATTTAGTTCCACCTAAAAAGAAGCCTACTCCTTATGAGCCAAAGCCTTCCTTTGAAGCAAAGCCTGTCTATGACACGGAGGAAAAGATAGAAGATATTGTTTATAATGATGCAGATGATTTTGTTGATCCAGTGCCAGAAGAAGAGATTGCACTTAAGGAAATTGTAGAGGAGCCAAAGCCTGTTTCTCCAAGACCTGCTGTCACTCCAAAAGAAGAACCAAAGTCTGCAAGACAAAGCTATGATGATTATAAGATTCCTTATAAGTCTTTATTCCCTGTAAGTGATGCTTCTTTAGAGGAGATGCCTGCTTGGCTTGAAGAAAAGAAGGAGATTATTAACCAGCAGCTACAAGCCTTTGGAATTGATGGAGAGGTTATTACCTATACAAAGGGACCTGCCTTCACACGTTATGAGATTATGCTAGCTCAAAATGTAAATGTTAAAAAGATTAATAGTATCTATGATAACATTCAAATGGCTTTAAAAGCAAAGTCTATGCGTATTCAAGCGCCTATTCCTGGTAAAAATACAGTTGGTATAGAGGTTCCAAATGATAAGGCAGATATGGTAGCCTACGGAGATATCTTAACGGATGATTATATCAGCAGTAAAAAGAATTTGTTGATTGCTATGGGTAAGGATATTGATGGTACACCTGTATTCCAAAATATCATTGATATGCCACATGCTTTAATTGCGGGTGCTACAAAATCTGGTAAATCTGTATGTATCAATACATTATTAGTATCTCTATTGATTAAGAATTCACCAGATCAATTAAAGCTTATCTTA
Organism: uncultured Mollicutes bacterium; assembly: GCA_947174685.1. Lineage (GTDB taxonomy): Bacteria > Bacillota_I > Bacilli_A > Acholeplasmatales > Anaeroplasmataceae > Pelethenecus. The sequence continues at coordinate 3,657 of CAMWJY010000042.1, forward strand.
GTTGACCCTAAGAAGGTTGAATTATCCTTCTATAACAATTTACCACATTTAGCAACTCCTGTTATTGATGATCCAGTTATTGCAACAGAGGCACTTAAATGGGCTGTTGCTGAAATGGAAAGAAGATATGAGCTTTTAGCTATTTCTAGAGTAAGAAACATTGAGGACTATGCTAGAAAACGTGAAACTAAGCCAGAAATGGAAAATCTTCCATTCATTGTTATTGTTGTAGATGAGTTTAATGACTTAATCATGCAATGTGGAGTAGAAGCAAATGATGCCATTGTACGTCTTGCTCAAAAGGCAAGAGCTGCAGGTATCCATATTATTCTTGCAACTCAGCGTCCTACTGTAAATGTAGTAAGTGGTACAATCAAGGCAAACATTACATGTCGTATTGCCTTTAGAGTTGCAACAGACGCGGATTCAAGAATCATTTTAGATGAACAAGGTGCTGAAAGCTTACTTGGTCGTGGTGATATGCTAATTAAGAATAATGGTCTACCAGAACGTGTTCAGGGTGCCTATATTTCCGATGATGAAATTGGCAATATTTGTGATTATATTTGTGAACACTATGAGCCAGATTTCTTTTTCACCCATGATGAGCTTCGTAAGAAAGCATCTGGTGGTTCAGCAGCAGGTGGAAATGGAAGAGAATCTGCAGCTGAATCTGAGGATTTATTATATCAGATTGCCCTATATTGTATTGAATCTGGAATGTGCTCTATTAATTCAATCCAAAATAGCTTTGGTTTAGGCTTTAACAGAGCATCACGCATTGTAGCACTGCTAGAAGAAAGAGGTATTGTATCTCCTAAGAATGGTACAAAGGGAAGAGAAATTTTAGTTGATTCCTACCGTTTAAAGGAAATGTTTGATAACATAATGTAAAGGACAAGTATTTCAATGAATAGAAAACAAAAAAATAAACTGAAATCAGAGATGTCTCATGAAATCTATATTGAAGAAAATAATGAGCTCATCTTTAAAAAGTTAATCTATAACCCCCTTTTGAGAATCGTGGGCATGCTCGTATTATTGATTTTTTCGGTAGTAAATCATAATCGTATTACGAAGCTTGCAGCCTTAACCTCAAATGCGATTTTCTCTTCTGAAGTAGTATTAGGCCATGTGACCTACTATACAATTTTAGGAGTTACAATAGGGCTGTGCTTAATCACTTCCTGTGTATCCTTGATTTTAAAATCCAGTATGGATATGATGGATATAAAGGTATTAAGAAGAGCCTATCAAATTTATTCAGTTTATGATTTTGTTGTCTTTGTTATGTCGACCTTTGTTTGTTTATTCTTTATCATTATGATTCTTGTCACTCCTTGTAATATTTCTGGAAGCTCTATGGAAAATACATATCAGGATGGAGATCGAGTTTTATTATGGAATATTGGATATGCTCCTAAGGATGGAGATGTTATCGTATTTGATTCTGCAAAGTACACAGATCGTCAATCTGCAGAAGCAAGATTTTACATCAAAAGAATTGTTGGAAAAGAAAATGATATTATTACCTATATTCCTCAAACTCTTACTACAGGAAGTCTATTCGTAAATAATACCTATATAGAAACGATTCAGCGTAGCCAATATAATATCATATTGAACTCCATTCATTTAGATTATACTTTAAAATTTCCTGTGCCAAGAGACAAGATATTGGTTTTTGGTGATAACCGTACTCCTGGTGGAAGTCATGATTCCAGAGGCTTCGGTTTTATCGATGAAAGCGAAGTTATTGGGAAGGTATTATTCCGATTCTATCCTTTTGGAAAGATTGGAAATCCAGATCCAAATTGGAAAACCAGCTCCTAAGGCTTTAGATAGGTGGTTCTATGCAAACGATACAATGGTTTCCTGGTCATATGGCCAAGGCGAAACGAGAAATTAGTGAAAAAATTAAACAAGTGGATTTGATAATTGAGCTTAAGGATGCGAGAATACCTTATGCTTCCACAAATCCTATGATTTCAGAAATAGTAGGGAATAAACCGAGATTAATTTTACTTTGTAAGAGCAGTTTAGCAGATCCAGCTGTAACAAAGGCTTGGATGGAGTATTATGCCTCTAAAGGAATTATCTCCCTTGATATTGATTCTATTACGGGCTATCATACGAAGGATATTTTAAAATATGCTACTCTTGCCTTGAAGGATGTATTTGAAAAAAGAAAAGCAAAGGGGATTACTTCCAAGACGATTAAGGCAATGATTTTAGGAATCCCAAATGTTGGAAAATCCACCTTGATTAATACTATGGCTAAGCGCAAGGCAACGACAGTTGGGGATCGACCCGGTGTTACCAAGAATCAAACCTGGATTAAGATAAGAGAAGATCTTTATCTATTAGATACCCCTGGTATTTTATGGCCAAAATTTGAGGACCAGGAGGTTGGCTTAAAGCTTGCTATGTGTGGTTCTATTAAGGATGAAATTTTAGATTTAAATGGTTTAGTTTTAAGAAGCTTAGATTATATATCTAAATATTATCCTCTGCAGTTAAAAAATAGATATAAAATAGAAATAACTGATTCTCTTTCCATGCAGGAACAAATTGGCAAAAATCGAGGTTTTCTTTCCAAGGGTGGAATTGTAGATTTAGAAAGAACAAACCGTATGTTTATTAATGAGCTTAGAGGTATGAAGATAGGAGCGATGAGCTATGAGCGACCAGAAGATCAACCTATATGAATTTGAAGAAAAATTATATGATGACGGCTATCACCTTATTTGTGGTGTAGATGAAGCAGGTCGTGGTCCCCTTGCTGGACCAGTTGTGGTTGCCTCATGCATTTTACCACCATTCTTACGCATTGAGGGAATCAACGATTCTAAGCAGATCTCTGCAAAAAAGCGCTCAGAGCTATTTAAGATTATAATCAAGAATGCTATTGACTATAAAATCGTATTTATTAGTGAAAAGGATATAGATGATTTAAATATCTATCAAGCAACAAAGAAAGGAATGCTTGAAGCCATAGAAGGTCTTACAACAAAGCCTGACTATGCTTTGATTGATGCTATGCCATTAGGAGAATTAAAGATTCCCCACAACTCCATTATTCATGGTGATGCAAGATGTGCTAGTGTTGCTGCCGCAAGTATCCTTGCTAAGGTAACAAGAGATGAATATATGGAAAAGATGGATGTGAAATATCCTAATTATGGCTTTAAGAAGCATAAGGGATATGGAACTAAAGCTCATATAGAGGCTTTAGAAAAGTATGGTCCTTGCGAAATTCATAGAAAAACCTATGCACCAGTTTCTAAATTTTTTTCTAAACAGTTATCCTTTCATTTTGATGAAGATTAATGCTATGTCTCAATTTTTTTCTAAAAAGTTGAGGCTTTTCTTATAGAA
>CAMWJY010000043.1 GCA_947174685.1 uncultured Mollicutes bacterium
ACGATTAACGAGCTCAACAAAATGAAAGACGAAGGAATCGGGAATAAATCTGTAAGGACATCAGGCTATGGATATATAGGAATCAATGCCGGAAAGGTACCCGATTTAGCAGTAAGACAGGCAATAATGCATTCTATAAATACAATGGAAACGGTAAACTATTATAAGAACACCGCGCAACCAATATATAGATCCATGTCACTATCCAGCTGGGCATATCCAAGTAAAGCAACAGCGTACTATCCATATATAGGAGGAGCAGTACCAGAGGATTTAGAAGTAGTGAATCCAGCATATAAGGATTATATCCTAGAAATAGGAGCAAAAGCCGGAAGTATACTAAGTGAAGCAGAACAAGAGGCGTTTTTAAAGAGATTAGTAGAGGATAGTGGCTATGTAATCAATGGGAATGGAGTATACGCAAAAGGAAGTGAGGTATTAAAATATACCTTTACAATAGCGGGAGAAGAGTCCGACCATCCAGCATGGCAAGCAATGTATCATTCAAGTGAGATACTAAATAAGATAGGCTTCCAAATCACAGTAACAACAGACGCCAACGCATTAAAGAAGTTATCAAGTGGAGCGTTAACGGTATGGGCAGCAGCATGGGGATCAACGATAGATCCAGATATGTATCAGGTATATCATAAAGAATCAAATGCGACATCAGTATTGAACTGGGGATATAAGCAAATCAAGCAAAATATCGGAGGGAAATACGATACAGAGCTAGCGTTAATAGAAGAATTATCAGAATTAATTGATAAGGGAAGATCAACTACATCAGAGGCAAGTAGAGCGAAGATTTATTCAGATGCATTAGATATAGTAATGCAGTTAGCAATAGAGCTACCAACCTATCAAAGAGATGATTTATTTGCGTACAATGTAGGAAAGATAGATGAAAGTACGTTAACACCAGAAGAGGATTTGTCACCATACAAGGGATTAACGAGTGATATTTGGTCTATTTCTTTAAATGTTGAACGATAGAAAGGACAAAAAAGGGCTATTTTTTAATAGCCCTTTAGGTGAAGATTTATGCTTAAATATATAATTAAAAGATTGGGTATATCTATTATTGTTCTTATCGGTGTTTCTATCATCATATATACATTGGTAAGATTAATGCCAAATGATTATGTAGATGTTAAATTTAGCAGTCAATTACAAAGTGGTACTATAACTCAAGAAGATATTGATAATTTTAAGGGATTGTATGGAATTGGAGATAAAACCTTTAAAGGCATTATTACAGGTTACTTTAAATGGTTTGGAAATATGTGTAGAGGACAATTAGGAAATTCTTTTAAATATGAAAAGCCTGTAGCAAAAGTAATTGCAGATAATATGTGGATATCTTTTGCTATTGCAGCAATAGCTACTATTTTACAGTTCTTAATTGCTATCCCACTAGGCATATCTAGTGCAACACATCAGTATTCCATTCGTGACTATGCGGTTACAATATTAACTATGATAGGTATTTCCTTACCTACTTATTTCTTTGCTGCAATTGTTATTAAGATTTTTTCAGTAAATTTAGGATGGTTTCCATCAACGGGTTTAATTGATGCGAGCGCAACTTATCCAGAAACCTTTGTGGGTTGGTGGCAAAAGACGGGAGATATGTTGCATCATTTGATACTACCTATTTTTGTAACTGTTATTTTATCCATCGGTGGATTAATGAGATATACTAGAACAAACACGTTGGAAGTATTAAGTGCGGATTACATTCGTACTGCTAGAGCAAAGGGCTTGTCCGAAAATAAGGTTATTTATAAGCATGCATTTAGAAATACAATGATACCTTTAGTAACTTTACTTGCAGGTATATTGCCTTCTTTATTTGGAGGTATGATGATTACGGAGCAGGTATTTGGAATAGATGGTATTGGACGATTAGCTTATAATGCACTAAAAGATGGAGATGTGCCGTTTGTTATGGGATATAATATGTTTTTAGCAATATTAACTGTAATTGGAACACTGTTCTCAGATATTATGTATTCTGTAGTGGATCCAAGAGTGAAACTTGGAAAGTAGGTGAAATTCATGGAAAATATAAAAGAAAATGAACTTAATTTACCTACACCTGTGGAGGAAGTAGAAGAAGAAACCTACAAAGAGATGAGTCCTATACGATTAATTCTCAGACGTTTTTTTCGCTCTAAACTTTCTATAGTAGGACTAATTTTAATTATTTTATTATTTATTTTCTCTTTTTTTGGACCTTTGATTTATAGTCGTTGGGGAGAAACAGAGGTTGATAGAAGTGAGGTAACTAGTATTATTGAAATTCCTTATACATATACAGACCAAGACGGAAATCAAATTGAAATTATTCAACAAATTGAAATTATTACAACTATTAATGACAAAGCTAAGCCAAGTAAAGATCATATATTAGGAACAGATGAAAAGGGAATGGACATATTTACTCGTTTGATGTATGGTGGAAGAATTTCCTTAACTATTGGATTTATTGTTGTTATATTAGAAACTATAATTGGTATTACTTTAGGAGGAATTTCTGGATACTTTGGTGGTTGGGTCGATCAATTAATTATGCGTATTGTTGATATATTTAACTGTATACCAACCCTGCCAATTTTGTTGATTGCTTCGGCAGTGTTAGATTCATTCCCAAATTTGGAAGCTAATATGCGTATTTATTATTTAATGGTAATTATTACAATCTTTGGCTGGAGTGGTACAGCTAGAATGGTACGAGGTCAAATATTAAGCTTAAGAGAACAAGAGTATATTACGGCAACAGAAGTTATGGGATTACCAACCTGGAGAAAAATATTTAAGCATTTAATTCCTAATGTTATGCCACAATTAATTGTTTCTATGACATTAGGATTAGGTAGTGTAATTCTTTATGAATCTACCTTAAGCTATTTAGGATTAGGTGTACAGGTTCCTTATGCAGCTTGGGGAACGATGATTGCAAGTTCTAATGACCCTGTGGTTTTATCTAATTATTTGAACATGTGGCTTCCAGCCGGCATTATGATAGTTTTAGCAGTATTAGGATTTAACTTTGTTGGTGACGGATTACGTGACGCAATGGATCCTAAGGCGAAAAAGTAGGTGAGTGTATGGAAAAGAAAAAAGGAAATTACCTAACTTTAAAGGAAAGTCGCCAGATTATAAAGCATAATATTCAAAAAATGAAATATTATGAAAAATTAAAAAAGAAAAATGTTGATCCATCTGTATATACAACGACAATGAAGGACTCTAATAACATTATAGAAATAGAAGATTTACAAACCTGTTTTTTTACAGATAATGGAACAGTTAAATCTGTAAATGGGGTTTCATTTAATATTCCTAAAAATAAGATTATTGGAGTTGTAGGAGAGTCTGGATGTGGGAAGAGTGTTACCTCTTTGTCTATTATGCAGTTAGTTCAATCTCCTCAGGGGCAAATTGTAGATGGTCAAATTCGTTTCAATACAGATGAATTAGGCACAGATTCAGAAGGAAATAAATTGGCATATGATATTGCAAAGATGCCAATGAAAAAAATGTATAATGTACGTGGTAAGGATATCACTATGATTTTCCAAGAGCCGATGACCTCTTTAAATCCAGTTTTCACTATTGGATATCAATTAGATGAGGTTATGTTTGTTCATTATCCTGAAACGACAAAGGAAGAAGCTATGGTACATAGTATAGAAATGTTGAAGCAGGTTGGTATCTCTATGCCGGAAAGGGTTTATAAATCTTATCCACATGAGTTATCTGGAGGTATGCGTCAGCGTGTTATGATTGCTATGGCACTAGCTGGAAATCCAAAATTGATTATTGCAGATGAGCCTACAACAGCATTAGACGTAACCATTCAAGCACAAATATTGGATTTATTAAAGGATATTCAAAGTCAAACAGGCTGTGCAATTATGCTAATTACACATGATTTAGGCGTAATCGCTGAAATGGCCGATGAGGTTGTTGTTATGTATGCGGGAAGAATTATTGAGAGAGGGACCGTTCGTGAAATTTTCAATAATCCTCTTCATCCATACACTATTGGTCTTCAAAAAAGTAAGCCTTTGATTACTTCAGATACGGATAAGCCTTTATACTCTATTCCTGGACAGGTACCTAATCCGATCAATTTACCAGATACTTGTTTCTTTAAAGGTAGATGTACACAATGTGTTCACAAATGCTCAGGAAAGTATCCAAAGGAGATAAAAGTAACAGATACACATTATGTTTCATGTTATCTTTATGAAGAAGAGGAGGGAAAATAATGCAAGAGACTAAAGAGAATAAGACTGAAAAAGGTCTACCTGTATTAGATGTTCAGCATTTAAAAAAATATTTTCCCATCCAAACGAATTTATTTGGGAAAGTAAAGGTTAATTTGAAAGCGGTAGAGGATATTACCTTTCAGCTACAAGCAGGAAAAACGATTGGAGTAGTAGGTGAGTCTGGTTGTGGCAAAACCACATTAGGAAGAACCATTCTTCGTCTATATGATATTACAGGTGGAAAAGTAATTTATTATGGAAGAAGCATTGATGAATTTTTACCAGCATATTATTTGAATACTATTCGATTATTACCTTTATATAAAAGTCGGTTTTTGAATTTAAAAAAGAGTATTATAGCGCAATATGAGTTGATAAAAACAACCAAGGAAAATAGTAATTTTGACTATGAAGTTTTAAAAAACCTAGAAAATTTACAAACCTTCCCTAAAATAGATGAACTACAAGAGATTTGTAATACACTTGAAAAAATGTCTGAGCCAGAGGATAGTAGGGCAAAATCAATTGCAAAACAAATCGAAAAATTAATCAAACTATTAACAAAGGTTTCATCAACTACCGGTGGATTAATTCTTTCTGATAATGTCAATTCCATAAGAACAGAATTATTAACAAAGCTGAAATTAGAAAAAAAATTAATGAAGCTTACTCTTCAAAAAAGAGAATTGGATTCTCGATTAGAAGTATGTGAAGATTCTGAAAAAAAGGCAACACTAACAGCAAAGTTACAAGAATTAATAGATGCTATTAATTTAAATAAAACTAATACCACCATTGCAAGTCAGTCATTAGGATTATTAAAAAATGAAATAGAAAATACAAATTTGTATTTGGATTTAGAAAATAGAAGAGAAAAGGGGCTAGATTTAAATCGTCTAAAAACAAAGGAAATGAGATTGTTAAGAACAGAAATTCAGTTGATTTTCCAAGACCCTTATTCAAGTCTACCACCACGAATGACCGTTGGTGCTATTATTACAGAAGCGGTTAAGGTTCATCATATTGTTCCTAAAAATCAAATTAAGGAGCACGTTAGAACCATAATGAAAAAATGCGGATTACAGCCACAATATTATGACCGATATCCTCATGAGTTTTCTGGTGGACAGCGCCAAAGAATTTGTATTGCTAGAGCATTAGCAGTAAATCCAAAATTAGTCATTTGTGATGAGCCAGTTAGTGCACTAGACGTTTCTATTCAAGCACAAATTATTAATCTATTAAAAGAATTGCAAAAGGATTTAGGACTTACTTATGTTTTTATTTCTCATGATTTATCTGTAGTAAAGTATATTACAGATACAATTATGGTTATGTATTTGGGAAATATGATGGAAATAGGAGATACAAAAGATATTTTTAAAAATCCACTTCACCCTTATACACAGGCATTATTTTCTGCTGTTCCAGTGCCAAATCCAGATGCTAAAATGAATCGTATTATTTTAAAAGGAGATATTCCTTCTCCTGCAAATCCTCCTGAGGGATGTAAATTCCATACGCGTTGTGAGAAATGCATGGAGGTTTGTAAACATATAGCACCGAAGTTTATTCAAAGGGATGATTCTCATTATGTTGCTTGTCATTTATATGATGAAGAGATAATGAGTCATCTAGAAGAATACAATAAAGAATCAGAGTAAAATGTAAAGACTCAAAATATTTTAAAGGGATTATTAAAAAGAAAAATGAAAAAGGAAAAGAAAAAAAAGTATGTGGATGACGGTCATACCATTTATAATATGGACATTGACGGTTTTAAATGGCATGATCGTAAATTAAAAAATGAGAATAAAATTGGTTTAAATAAAAAAGAGAAATTTGCAATGATTCGTGCTGCGTTTAGTGCATATTTTCCTAAAGTATTTATCATTTTGGTTGGTTTTTCTTTGGCAATTCTTTTATTATATTTTTGGCTAAAGCAGTCATTATAGAAATTATTTAAATAAATCTTCAAAGATGGCAAACTAGGGCATTATGTTGGTGTTTTAGTGGCCGTATCTAGAATGTAGTTGCCCATCCTAAAATGGACTACAAGCAAAGAGCATATTAAAATTTTAGAGGTAGGCAAAAAGGGTTATTGAAGGTGTGAGAAGCACATTATCTATTCTTTAGTATGATTAAGGAAAGAAGGAATATTTATGTTATTTGATGATATTGCAAAAGCAAATATACAAGCCTTAAAGGATCATGATAAGCAGGCAAGAAGTATCTTATCTGTTTTATATGGCAAGTTTAAATTAGAAAGTATTGAACAGGGCTTAGGAGCTAAAGAGCTATCTGATGGAGACTGTTTAAGAATTATTCAAAAAACTATCAAGGAATTAGATGAAGAAAAAGCTGGCTATGAAAAAGCCAACCGTCCTGAAAAAGTAGAAGAAATTGAAGCACAGAAAAATGTTTTATCTAAGTTCTTACCTAAGATGATGACAGAAGTAGAAATTCGTGCTGAAATAGAAAAACTTGAGGATAAGAAAATTCCTAATGTGATGAAGCATTTCAAGGCAAACTTTAATGGCTTATGTGATATGGGATTAGTTAGCAAAATAGCTAAGGAATATAATTAAGGACACTTCGGTGTCTTTTTTTAATTTTATGTTATGATTATTATCAATATTTCCTTTTCATTTGAAGGAATGATTCTGATTTCAAAGGAAAAATATTTCCTAATTTGTGCACCACTATTGACTTGCATAGAATAATAT
>CAMWJY010000044.1 GCA_947174685.1 uncultured Mollicutes bacterium
GAGGCTCTGCACATTTTCTTCAGACTGATCTATACATGAATTATTTTTCTTTTGATCTCATCTGATAAAGTGTTATGCTTTGCCAGATAAGTGCGACATTTGATAATATCCTTAATTTATTTATAGATTTTTAAGCATTTTAATGATATGATAGAATAAATGTTATAATAGAAAGGACTTGTTGCTAATGTTTCAAACAGAATATGTTAAAAGAGTATATGAGGATTTACAAAGAAAAAACGCAAATGAAAAAGAGTTTCTTCAGGCAGCTTTAGAAATTTTAGTTTCTTTAGAGCCATATGTATTAAAGCATCCTGAATTAGAACAAAACAAAATCTTAGAACGATTTGTAGAACCAGAGCGTTTTGTACAGTTTAGAGTGGCATGGGTAGATGATCATGGAGAAATTCAAGTGAATCGAGGGTATCGTGTTCAGTATAATTCTAGCATTGGACCTTATAAAGGTGGACTTCGTTTTCATCCAAGTGTAAATGCCTCTATTATAAAATTTTTAGGATTAGAACAAGTGTTAAAAAATTCCTTGACATCACTTCCTATTGGTGGTGGCAAAGGAGGTTCTGATTTTGATCCTAAGGGAAAATCAGATCATGAGATTATGAGCTTTTGTCAAGCATTTATGACAGAACTCTATCGCCATATTGGAGAGGATACAGATGTTCCTGCAGGAGATATTGGTGTCGGCGGAAGAGAAATTGGCTATTTATATGGTCAGTATAAAAGAATTCAAAATAAAACAGTTGGTGTTTTAACAGGAAAAGGGATTCCATTTGGTGGATCCTTAGCTCGTACTGAGGCAACAGGCTACGGCTTATGTTATTTTACAGAAGAAGCTTTAAAGGTGATGAAGAAGGATTCCTTCAAAGGAAAAACAGTTATCATTTCAGGATCTGGCAATGTTGCCATATATGCTTGCAAGAAAGCAACTGAGCTTGGAGCTAAGGTAGTTGCAATGAGTGACTCAAATGGCTATGTATACGATAAAGATGGTATAAAATTAGAAGTTATTCAAGATATCAAGGAAGTTAGAAGAGGCAGAATCAAAGAATATATCGAAAAGGTTCCAACAGCTACGTATCATGATAATTCTAAAGGTATATGGAAGATTCCTTGTGATATAGCCCTTCCTTGTGCAACTCAAAATGAGCTTGATTTAGAGGATGCAAAAGTACTTGTTCAAAATGGTGTTATTGCCGTTTGTGAGGGAGCCAATATGCCTTCAACCTTAGATGCTGCCAAATACTTTATAGAGCATAAGGTTGTCTATGGTCCTGCTAAGGCAGCCAATGCTGGTGGAGTTGCCACTTCGGGTTTAGAAATGTGTCAAAATTCAGCACGTTTAAGCTGGAGTTTTGAAGAAGTAGATGTTAAATTAAAGGACATTATGATAAATATATTCCATAATACCTACAATACTGCTGTGGGTCTTGGAAATCCATATGATACACTTACAGGAGCCAATATTGCTGGCTTTGAAAAGGTTTCAAAGGCTATGCTTGCTTTAGGTGTTTATTAATTCCTCAATTTTTGAGGAATTTTCTTTTCCATAGTTTCTTTTTCATCTAAAAAATTATATAATAATAAATAGATATGGGAGATGGACTTGATGAGTCAAGGATTAGAGCATTGGCTTTCGTTAAAAAAAGAGAATTTAAATGAAATGCAAATGCTAAAAAAAGATTTTGTAGAGGATTTTATTCAAGATACTTGGGGTATTTTATTTCCAGGCTTTAGTGATGAAATATTAGATAAAAACACCTATTTCGAATTAAAGCTTAATGCATTAAAAAAGGATTTAACCTTATTGATTCATAGCGTTGAACAAATGCTTAAAATCAAGCTTGATACCAATATATTAGTTCAAGAATTTATTGAAAAGTTACCAGAAATTGATGAGATTTTATGTACGGATTTAGAAGCAATTTATGAAGGAGATCCTGCTTCGAATTCTAAAACCGAAATTGTATTATGCTATCCAGGCTTCTATGCAATATTTTTATATCGTATTTCTCATGAGCTTTCTAAATTAGATATACCATTACTTCCAAGAATATTAAGTGAAGAAGCCCATAGTAGAACAGGAATTGATATTCATCCTTCTGCAAGCATTGGACATCATTTCTTTATCGATCATGGAACTGGGATTGTTATAGGAGAAACAACAACAATTGGAAACTATGTTAAAATATATCAAGGAGTTACTTTAGGGGCTTTATCTTTAAAAGATGGACATAAGCTAAAAGGAGCAAAGAGACATCCTACTATTTTAGATCATGTAACTATATATTCTGAGGCATCCATTTTTGGCGGAGATACTGTAATTGGTCCAAATGTGACAATTGGCAGTAATGCGTTTATCACTTCAAGTGTTTCTGAAAATAGTGAGCAGAATAGGAATAATAAAAAGAAAAAAATTTAAATACGAGGTTTTTTATGAAATATTATTTAGGAATTGATATAGGAACAAGTGGTACGAAAGCAGTTTGCTTTAATGAATTAGGAGAAGTAATGACCTCTAAATCTTATGCATATGATATGGCTGTTCCTAAGCCTGGATATGCAGAAGAAAATCCATTGGATTGGTTTGCTGCAACCATAGAAACGATAAAACAAATCACAAAAGAAGGCTATAGGATATCTGGGATAGGCTTATCTGGACAGATGCATGGATTAGTATTATTGGATAAGAATGATCAGGTTTTGAGACCGAGCATCATATGGTGTGATAATAGGGCGATAAAAGAAGCAGAGGAGCTCATTCATAATTTTGGAAACGAAAAAATGAAAGCAATAACAGGAAATCCTGTCATTCCTTCCTTTACCTTAGCTAAACTATTATGGGTGAAAAGAAATGAGCCTCTAATCTATAAGAAAATAGATAAGATTATGCTTCCTAAGGATTATGTGAGATATGCTTTAACAGGAAGCTTTTCTACAGAGTATTCTGATGCTTCTGGGATGCAGATGCTAGATATACATAAAAAATGCTTCTCTAAAGAAATCTTAGAGTATATGGACTTATCTTTGGACAAGCTCCCTAAGCTTTTAGAATCTTGTGAGATTAGTGGTCATATTAAAAAAGATTTAACAACTGAATTAGGATTAAGTGAAGAATGCTTTGTTGTAGGTGGGGCAGGAGATCAGGCTGCAGCCGCTATTGGAAATGGAATAATAAAACGTGGAGATTTAAGTCTGGTTTTAGGATCTTCAGGAGTTGTATTTTCTCCTATCGGTATAGAAGATGTCAAAGATAATCCTTTACAGGTATTTATGCATGCGGTTCCTGATACCTACCATATTATGGGAGTTACCAATGGCTGTGGACTTTCCTATAAGTGGGTAAAGGAAGCTTTATTTCAGGAACAGGATTATAACACTTTAAATGAAAAAGCGAATGCTTCCAAGCCACTTGCAAATGGATTAATCTATTTACCTTATTTAAATGGTGAAAGAACACCTCATTTAGATCCTTATGCTACAGGAACATTTATTGGAATTAGACAAAATACGAGTGATTCTGATATAATAAGAGCAATATTAGAAGGTGTTAGCTATAGTCTTAAAGATTGTTATAGCTTGCTTCCTAAGCAAAAATATCATATTAGAGCCTCAGGTGGTGGAGCTAAAGGTAATCTTTGGAGAACAATTCTAGCGTCTATTTTATACACATCTATTGAACGTATTGTTCAAGATGAGGGTGGAGCTTTAGGCGTGGCAATTCTTGCTATGGTTGCAGATCATATCTATCCATCAATTCAAGCTGCTACAGATAAAATTATAAAAGTATTAGATTCTACTGATCCAAACCTAAAATGGATAGAAGACTATTCTAAAGGATATGAGCTTTATAAAGAAGCTTATTTAAGTTTAAAAAATTATTATAAAAAAGCTTTTGAAATATAGGAGGAAAGAAAAATGAAAGAATATTTTAAAGTTGGAAAAATTGCATATGAGGGACCAAAATCAACAAACCCTCTAGCATTCAAGTATTATAATAAGGATGAAGTTATTTTAGGCAAGCCTATGCATGAGCATTTAAAGTTTGCAATGAGCTGGTGGCATACGTTATGTGCTAAGGGCTCTGATCAGTTTGGTTCTAACACAATGGTAAGAACCTTTGAGGCAACTGACCCTTTACAGGAGGCTTATCAAAAGGTAGATGCTGGCTTTGAATTTATGGACAAGCTAGGTATTGAATATTTCTGTTTCCATGATAGAGATTTAGCTCCTGAAATGCCTACCTTAAAGGAATCTAATGAAGCATTAGATAAGGTATCTGATTATGTTTTAGAAAAGATGAAGGGAACCAATATTAAATGCTTATGGGGTACAGCCAACTGCTTTAATCATAAAAGATATTTAGCAGGAGCAGGTACAAGCCCTAATGCTGATGTTTTTGCCTATGCTGCAGCCCAAATCAAAAAGGCTATGGATACTACAAAGAAGCTTGGTGGTAAGAACTATGTATTCTGGGGTGGAAGAGAAGGCTATGATACTTTATTAAACACAGATGTAAAACAAGAGCTTGACCACTATGCAACATTACTTACTCTAGCAAGGGATTATAATAAGAAGAGTGGCTTAAATGCACAGCTTTTAATTGAACCAAAACCAAAGGAGCCAACAAAGCATCAATATGATTTTGATGTGCAAACTGTATTAGGCTTTTTAAGAACCTATGGTTTGGAAAAGGATTTCAAAATGAATATAGAGGCAAACCATGCTACTTTGGCCATTCATACCTTTAATCATGAACTAAACGTTGCTCGAATCAATGGTGTATTAGGCTCTATTGATGCCAACCAAGGAGATATGCTATTAGGCTGGGATACAGACCAATTCCCTACCAATCTTTATGATGCAATTTTAGCAATGTATGAGGTGCTATTAAATGGTGGCTTAGGCACAGGTGGTTTAAACTTTGATGCAAAGGTACGCCGTCAAAGCTTTACAGATGAGGATTTATTTATTTCCTATATTGCTGGTATGGACACCTTTGCAAGAGGCTTACGTATTGCTGCTAAGCTATTAGAGGATAAGGTTTTTGAGAACTTTAAAACAGAGCGTTATGCTTCTTATAAAACAGGTATCGGCAAGAAGATTGCAGATAAGAAAGTTACTTTAGAAGAGTTAAGTGACTATGCATTAGCTCATGACCAAATTGAAAATGCATCAGGACGTCAAGAATGGCTTGAAGCAATCTTAAATCAATATATTTAAAAGCTGCGAGGTAGTATATGAAGGTAGAGTATTATAGAGAATATAGTCCAACTTTGGGAAGAGATATGGAGTATAAGGTATTCGGTCATGCAGGTAAGCCTTGTATTGCTTTTCCTTGCCAAAATGGAAGATTTTATGATTATGAAAATCGTGGATTAATTGAGGCAATGCGTTGGTATATTGACCAAGGAAGAATTCAAGTTTTTTGTGTTGATTCTATCGATGGAGAATCCTGGAGTGATGTGAATAAAAATCCTAGATGGAGAATTGAAGCCCAAGAAGCGTATTTCAATTATATCATCAATGATTTAGTACATCGCATTTATGAAATTAACACCTATGGAAATGGTGGAGGAGTAGCTTCTGGAATTCTGGCTTTTGGGTGCTCTATGGGAGCATATCATGCAATGAATTTCTTTATGAGAAAGCCAGATATATTTGATGCTGTATTAGCTCTTTCTGGAATCTATCATTCAGGATTCTTCTTTAAGAATTATGCAGATGATTTGACTTTCTTAAATTCACCACTAGATTCAATACGCTGTATGGATATGAATCATCCTTATCTGGATTTATATCGTAGAGCTAGAACAATTGTTTGTGTAGGACAAGGAGCATGGGAAGAAGAATGCTTAAATGATACAAGGGCATTAGACTTTGAATTTAGTCGCCACAATGTACCTGCATGGTTTGATTATTGGGGGTACGATCGTCCTCATGACTGGCCGAGCTGGTTAGAGCAGACACCACATTTCCTATATCATATTTTAGATTAAAAGCATAATGAACCGTATGAAAAAAATTGTAGAAAAATTTCCTATAGTATTTTCCATCCTTCTTTTTGCAATCGCGATGCCATTACTTTGGGGCGTGACATATCCCCTTTTATACAAGTTACCCTTTTATTGGGCAAGCACGATAAAATACATAAGTACACTTTTTGTGGTTGTTGCAGTATGCTTTATCGTTTATCATAAAATTCCTTTTACATTACAATACAAAGGACTTTTTAAAGGACTATTTACTTTTGGGTTGGTTGGACTGATTTGTGCAGTAATGGCATTTATATTCAGTTATGATAAACCTGATATAAAGCCAACTATTTCAACACTTATAGGCTTTATTTTATATAATCTTGCGATAGCTATCAGCGAGGAATTTTTGTTTCGCGGGGTAATGCTTACACAAATGCTGGATAGCTGGAAAAATAGAAAAAATTTTATTTGGGTGGCAATCGTTATATCCTCCATAATTTTTGGGTTAAGGCATTTTCTTAATCTTGTCACTACACCGAACACATTAGTAGCAACAATTGGGCAGGTGCTCTTTACATTTATGGCAGGCTTTTATCTTTGTGTGGTATATTTAAGAACACACAATATATGGATATGCATTATCATTCATTTTTTGGAAGACCTATTCACTGGATTTTGGGCTATTGTATCAAGCTCTGCCGCTATTGCCCAAAACGTGGATGGAGCAATCGTAAGTATAGTTATGCTTGTTGCTGTACATTCTATTTATGTAATTTCAGGTGTGATTATGCTAAAAAGTAAAAAGTGGAAATATGAATCTCTTTTTGAGTATGAAGAAGAATGCTTAGATCACAATAATTCTGATGAACAATAGTTGATATGCACTTTTCAGTTATAAGAGATAAAAAAGGGACTGTGAAAAAACCTAATTTTTAAGAATTAGGATTTCACAGCTCTTTTTCTTTATA
>CAMWJY010000045.1 GCA_947174685.1 uncultured Mollicutes bacterium
ATTATGCTTTAAAATAAGAATATAAGAAAACGATTACAAGGAGAAATGCAATGCGCCTATTAAATGAGTTGAAAAACAAAAAGTACAAGCTTCTTTTATTGATTGGTCTTCCAGGAAGTGGAAAATCAAAATTCCTTCACAATTATTCCAAAGATACTGGAATACCTATTCTAGATTTTGATCAAATTTTAGGTAAGAGTATCCCTAATGATAAGGATGCTGATTATGTCTACAACTTTGTAAGGGACTTTTTAAAGACTTATACAAAGGATGAAATTCTTATCGATAAGAAAAGAATTCTATATCAAAAGGATTCCAAAATTGATTTACTAGATTTCTTAAAAGAATTATCAACCAAGAAGGTTGTCATTACAACTTGGAATGGTTATACGACAAAAGACAAGCTAATTCATGTTTGTACAGAGCTAAATACTCAAGTTGAATATGATTTAGCTACACTAGATTGTTCTTATATGGAATTGAAATAAAAAATATATAAAGACTGTTAACTATTTTACTTTGTTAGCAGTCTTTTATTTTTTAGCAATAAAAAAGTATTGAAGCAAGTAAATTCCTTGTATCAATACTTATTGTTCTCTTTTGGTGGAGCCGGGGGGAATCGAACCCCCGTACGCAGCAACGCCACTATACCTTCTACACGTTTAGTTTATTTCAAATCTTCATTTGCCCTAAGCAAATAAACAAGCCAAAGACAAACTACACTCTATTAGATTCTTCTACCGAGTTAGAGTAGCACTAAATAGATATATCCTATATGTGTTGAAACTCTGAAGGAATGCTATAGGAGACAAACCTTGCAAAGCCGCTTGGATTAAATTAGCAAGCGTATGCAGCGCTCATGTTGTTAGCGCGTGCAAATAAATGAGTATTTTTTGCGGTTATTTAACCTCGACGTTTTTAAAGCAGACTACTGCTACGTGCTTATATAGCTTAAATCACCACGGCGAATCCATAAACGACCCCATGGAATCTATAGTATTACTACTATAGAATTATAATCTAGTTGCATTCTTTAATGCTTTTTCGATTCTTCTTTTACTATCCTTTTCTTTTAGAGACTCTCTCTTATCTGTAAGCTTTTTACCCTTACATAAGGCGATTTCAATCTTGAGTAGGGAGCCTACGAAATATGCCCTTAAGGCGACTATAGCTAAGCCTTCAAGCTTAACCTTAGTGGCAAGCTTCACTGTCTCATGCTCATGAAGTAAGAGTTCTCTTGAGCGAAATTCATCATGATTAAAAATATTACCTTGCTCATATTTTGCTATATTCATATTGATGATATAGGGCTTATTGTTCTTAATTAAAACATAGGCATCATTAATATTACATTTACCTGCTCGGACAGATTTGATTTCTGTTCCAGTAAGTTTAATTCCAGCCTCAAATTTGTCTAGGATAAAGTATTCAAAACCAGCCTTTTTATTTGTACATACGATTTTCATACGCTATACCTCACCTAAATTATAATCATTTAAGAACATAAAATCAACCCTTTGTGTAGTTCTATCGGCTTGAATAACGATAACTTCTACCTCATCCCCCAATTTGTAGGTTGTTTTACCATCGGTATAAGAGTGTTCATCTTCATCAAAGTAAAAATATCTAGACATTGTATCTATGCTTACAAGGCCTTCTACTCCATTATCTAAGGTAACGAAGAGTCCAAATGAAGTAAGTGAGGTAATCACACCTAGGAAAGTAGAGTTGATATGCTTTTCCATATACCAAGCATATAGCATATCATTGACCTCACGTTCACAATCAACACTGTTTCTTTCACTTTTTGAGTTTCTTAAGGCAATATCAGGTAGGATTTGATTGAAATGATGGATATCCTCCTCTAAATCCTTTGGATGAAGGAGTATTCCCTTAATCATACGATGTACCATCAAATCAGGATATCTTCTAATAGGCGAGGTGAAATGACAATAATACTGCATCGCAAGTCCATAATGCCCTAAACAAACCTCAGAATATCTTGCCTTCATCATACTTCTTAAAAGAAGATTATGGTAGATTTCCTTATGAGGGAGTTCTTCCATATTTCTTATAATCCTTTGAATGTCTAATGAGGTAATTTTTTTCTTATTATGGGAAGTATCTATTCCCATAGAGGTGATTTGATCTAGAGTTTCTACTAGCTTATCCTGATCTGGCTTTTCATGAACACGATACATACAAGGTAAATTCATAATATTCATATGATAGGCAACAGTTTCATTGGCCATGAGCATAAAGTCTTCTATGAGAAGCTCTGCATCATCACGCTCAATTGGTAGAATTTCTATAGGCTCTTCCTTTTCATTTAGCTTAAATTTATATTCTTTAATATCAAAATCTAAGGCACCCTTTTTGGTTCTTTTTCGTCTTATGATTTTAGAAAGCTCATATGCAATCCTTAGTGGTTCAACCAAATCTGGATATTCCTTTTCCATTTCCTTGCTTCCTTTTAAGAGCTCATTGACCTTCTTATAGGTCATTCTATGCTTAGAATTAATTACTCCTTCAGCAATATCATAATTGATGAGATTTCCTTCCTTAGAGATTGTCATCAGGCAGGCTAATACAAGTCGGTCTACATTTTCATTTAGAGAACAGATTCCATTTGAAAGCTTATGAGGAAGCATAGGGATAACTCTGTCTGCAAGATATACTGAAGTACCCCTTTTTAAGGCTTCCTTATCTAAAGGACTTCCTTCCTTAACATAATGGGAAACATCAGCAATATAAACCCCTAGCTCATAGCTTCCATCCGCATTCTTATTTACCTCAATAGCATCATCAAAATCCTTTGAATCATCCCCATCAATTGTGAAAATCAGATGGTCTCTAAAATCTCTTCTTCCAACGATTTCCTCTTCTCTAACATAGTCATTTATTTTGTGGATTTCCTCATAGACTTCCTTTGGAAATTCTAAATCAAAGCCATATTCTAAAGCAATCTGGCTAATTTCAATTCCTGGATCGTCCTTATGACCAATAACCTCTAATACTTCAGCCTCAATCGCAGTACCTACATAGGATAGCCTACCATAGACAACCATATCCTCTCCTAGGTCAGGTATTTCTTTTTTTACAATAGCTTTAATAGGAAATTTAGGATTTGAAGAATATATGAAGGATTTTAATTTTCCCTTTTTTGTTCTTCTTTTAAAATGCCCTATGATAAACTCATGGTTTCTTTTTACAACTTGGATAATTGCCCCATTTGTAAGTCTGTGTCCGCTATAATAGGGGTAAAATTGGACGGTATCCCCATCATAAATATTAGTTAGAAATTCCTCTTTGACAAAATAGTCAGCCTCTTCCCCTTCAACTGTAATAAAGCCATAGCCAGCAGATTTTATGATTACATTTCCTGTCATAATAAATCCATAATACTTTGTTCCTTTCGGATGATAAAGTATGTCACGTTCTATTAAATCCTGTAAAATTAGGCTTAATTGTTTCCTAGAAATATTCGAAAGCGACTGAATTTCATCGAATTCTGTTATTCCTTGTTTGATTAAATTTATAATTCTCTCTTCCATACTTTATCACCTCCTTAAGGGAAAAAAAAGAGATTTCATTTTGAAATCTCAAGCTTGATGTAAGGCAACTGATGTGATTACAGACGCTACAAATAACGCACCTAGAACGATTGTAGTTCTTTGTAGTACTAATTCAAGTCCACGAGTCTTTTGATTTTTAAACAACTCTGACTTGCTACCATTGAAGGCATCATTAATATCATCTTTAGAATCTTGCATCATCACGATAGCAATTAATGCGATTGATAAAACCAATACAATATAATCTATCCATAACATAGGCATAAATCTCCTTATATTTATCTTAAAACTTCTTAACAATTATATCATTAAGTTATCTTGTTTTCAATAACTTATTTAATTATTTTTAAAATTAATTTAGAATCTACTAGCGTTTTACTGATTTGATAAGCATTTCTTACAAGATTACTTGTTTCTTCTACATCAGATTGATTCGCATGAAGAACAGCGAGTACATCTCCTTTACATATCTTATCATTTACCTTTTTCGCTAAAACTATACCAACACTATGATCTACTGCATCCCCAATTTTCTTACGACCAGCACCTAGCATCATTGCAGCATTTCCAATTGCAAGAGCATCGATATGACCTACATAGCCATCCTCCAAAGCCTTTACTTCAAAGGTATAGGCAGCCTTCTTGAACCTTTCTGGATGATAAATATAGTCACTATCTCCACCTTGAGCTTTTACTAGCTTAGCCAAGGTATTTAAGCCTTCTTTATTATCAATTTGCTTTTGAAGAAGAACTTTTGCTTCTTCTACTGTATGTGCAAGCTTAGCTGCAAGTACTAGATGGGCAGCTACCTCTAAGCACAATTCTGTAAAATCCTTAGGACCTCTTCCATTTAAGGTTTCTATAGCTTCAATAACCTCTAAAGAATTACCAACAGCAAGTCCTAATGGTTCATCCATATTGGTTAGAATTGCAGTCATATCCTTACCACAGTTTTTACCAATATTTACCATAAGAGTTGCAAGCTTAGTTGCGGATGCTTCATTTTTCATAAACGCTCCGCTTCCAACCTTAACATCTAAGCAGATGGCATCTGCACCACTAGCAAGCTTTTTACTCATAATAGAGGATGCAATAAGAGGAATAGATTCAACCGTTCCGGTAACATCTCTTAGAGCGTAAAGCTTCTTATCTGCTGGAGCCAATTCTCCAGTTTGACCAACTAACGCAATCCCAATCTCATTGACCTGCTTGATAAAATTATCCTCACTCATATTGATATCATAGCCTGGAATTGCCTCTAGCTTATCTAGGGTTCCCCCAGTATGGCCTAAGCCTCTTCCACTCATTTTGGCAAATTTAATTCCTAAGGATCCAACAAGCGGTCCTACAACTAAAGACGTCTTATCTCCTACACCACCTGTAGAATGCTTATCCACTTTAATTCCTTTGATCGCACTTAAGTCTAGAATATCACCACTATGTAGGATACTTTCTGTTAAATAGGTGGCTTCTTGATCAGTCATTCCTTGAAAATAAATAGCCATAGTCAAGGCAGATGCCTGATAGTTATCAATTGTTCCATTCGTAAATCCTTCTATAAAAAATTGGATTTCTTCTTTTGTTAGCTCAAAGCCATCTCTTTTCTTAATAATAATATCTACTGCACGCATAAATATAACTCCTTTTTATCGTTTCTTAATACTTGTATTTTATCATTTTTTTAAAGAAAAAGAAAGAGACTTTATAATAAATTATAAAAGCCTAGGATTTTAAAATCACATTCTTCCTTTTCTTGAATATTTGTTTTTATTATTTCTAATGAAGATAAATTTTCTTGATTCAGCATAAATTCTATATAGAAAATATACTTTCCTATCATATCCTTTCTAGGACGAGATAAGATAGCATTAAGGTTAATTCCATAGTCATTAAAGCTTTTTAAAATGGAATAAAGAACACCTGGTTTATCTATTTTAGGAGTAATTACTACAGAACAGCCTAAATTCTTTATATCAGGAATTTTAGGTTCTTCTAAGGAGAGCAAAACAAATCTTGTTTCATCCTTGATCTCTCCTATAATGCTTTCATAAGCACAAGGAAATTCTTCTATGCCAATGTGGCTAGGAATAATAGCTCCTATATTGTTTTTTTCCTTCTTCTTTAGCATTTCTAAGCTTTCTATATTAGACTGAGTAATGATTGGGTTTAAATTGTGCTTTAAAATAAAGTCTTGGCACTGTCCATAGGCTTTAAACTGGACATAAACCTCTTTAATTTCATTCATAGATTGATAACTTACAAAATTAAAATTTACATCTAGCTTTACCTGAGAATGAATAAAAGCATTTGCTTTAATGATTCCATCTAGACTTTCCATCACAAACCCATCTAAAGTATTTTCAAATGGAACTAAAGCATCTGTAGTATGATCCATATGATGAATTACCTCTAGGATATTCGGATAGTACTTGATTTGATAATGCTCTTTAAGGCTAAAAGCTGCCTTATCTGAATAGGTTCCTTTCGGACCTAAAACTGCTAATTTTTTCATTTTTCTACCTCATATAAAGGCTTCATAAGATAGCCATTTTTAGAATCAAAAAGATATACACTTTTTTTACTATCCTGCTTTAAAACAAAAATGTCATCCTCTATTAGAATTGCTGTATCATCCTCTATAGCATATCCATCAAAGGTGTATCCTTTAACTTCTTCATTATAGCATTCTAAGCCATCATGATCATAGTGAGGACAAATTGTAATAGGTAAAATCCCTAATCCTTCTACCATTTGATAATTATAGATATTCCCTCTATCCTTATAGCTATATCGGTCACCCATGCCAGCCTTAGAAAATAGAATTGCCCCTGCAGAAATACCCATAAAGAGCTTATCTGTTTCTTTGTAGGCTTCAAGGATTTCATCCATTCTATATTCTTTTACTAACCGTACTAATTCTTCTGCACATCCACCACTAAAATAGATTACATCTGAATTATCTATATCAAGAACAATATCTGCAAAGTCTTTAAATGCAGTTAAGTAGTTTACATTATAGCTCTTTGGTACTAAGGCTTTAAACTTGCGAATTGCATCCTCCATATTCGGATATGCTGCCAAAGGAATAAAGAGAATTTGCTTAGGCTTGAGGTGTAGGTGCGAAAAAATCTTTTCTTCTAAGGTAAAATCAGAAAGATGAGAGATACTTCTCCCACCTATTAAAGCATAAGCTGCCATATCCTCACCTTCTTTTTCTTGCCTCTAACCTGTAAATTGGTCCTAGCTTAGACCATTTTTCCTCAAATTCTGTTTCAATATTAAATATC
>CAMWJY010000046.1 GCA_947174685.1 uncultured Mollicutes bacterium
CTCATACATCTCCTGAGCACCTTTTTCAACTTCCTTATGCTTATTTTTAGAAATATTATTGAAGAATTCTTCATAATTTTCCATTTTTATAGTAACATAGTCTTCTTCTAATTTGTTAGTATATTCAACATAATCATCATTAGTCCAAGGCTTAATCTTAGGTAATATTGGTTGATTCTTGTTTTGTGCAGTTTTATTGCCTAATTCCATTGCAGCTTTTGAAATATCGCTAATAATTGGAGAACGGCCAATATATTCTAAAAATAGTAATGCACCTTTAACTTGTTCATCTGTTGCTGAAGAATTAAATACATAAGGTACACCACCATACAAGGAATAATTATGCTTTCCATCGCCAGATGGCATAGGAACATATGCTAAATTATCCATACTTACATTTCCATTAACTTGGGCTAAATGAAGGACATCACTACCAACAATCGCCATAGCTACTTTGGATTCAATAGCATTATACCAATCATCATAGGCTACAGAAATAGAATTTAAAAGTAAATCTTCCTTCTTCATCTTCTGTATCCAAGAAAGTGCAGCAACAGCCTCATCAGAAGCTAAATTGGAAATCCATTTCCCTGAAGCATCCTTATACTGAAGCTCAGCACCAAAATTCCAAGCTATATTAGAAAATTGCCAACCACCATTTTTGTTAGTTGAACAAATAAGAATTCCTTTCGTTTCATCATATTCCTGAATGGTAAGAGCAGTCTGGTATATTTCTTCAAAGGTCGTAGGATATGCTGGAGTTCCATCTTCATTGTAAAGTAAATAATTCCCATCCTTATCCTCTGGTAGTAATCCATTATCGCCTAAAGTTTTAATATTTAATAATAATCCTAATCCATATCCATCTCTTGGAACACCATAGATTTCATTATTAAATGTTAAGGCTTCTTTCATATTTTCATCCATCATTTTATCCCAACCTAATTCCTTAAGTTCTTTGTCAATGGAGCGAATAAATTTCTTATTTACTAATTTTTCTGGCTCTGTAAACCAAGTCTGAAAAATAGTAGGTAATGATCCCATCATAAATTTAGATCCAATTGTATCTGGACTATAGGTATAAGGATCTCCTACGATTTCATATTCTGGATGATCTTTTTCAAAATTTTCTTTCCATGTATTGTACATAGCAACATCATAGGTTTCTGTTTTTTCAGGCCAAAAGCCTACCTTAATTACGGTTTTACCATTAGAACCACGATTACATGAAGCAAGAGTCATCCCTAATACTAACGTAATTAAAAATATTGTAATACGCTTTAGTTTCATTTTTTTCACCTCTTTATATAGGTAGAGTAATAGTGAACTCAAAATGTGAGTTCACTATTCTCTTCTTTTTAATATATTATTCTTCTGGAATTACTACTGGAGCAGGAATTACTTCATCATAAGCTTCTAAAATTACAGAATAAGGAAGTGTATCAGACACAGCCTCTATCGTTTTGATTGTTAAAGCACCATTACCACCAGCAGCACCAGTAAACATATGAATATGATTATTAAATGCCTCAAGTCCAGAAGCTGCAAAATCTACATAGAATACAGTTTCTTCTTCTGGAATAGCTAAAGTATAATCATAAGCAGTACCATCTTCTTTTAATAACACTAAGCCATTATTAGCCCAAATATAATCACCTTGATCTTGAATCTGAAGTCTTAAGGATTCTAGTGTTACAGCACCATCACCAACCACTACAAATTTTAAAGTAGATAAGCCTTGTGTATTATTTCCAACATAGCCATATACAGCCTCATCAGTTATATTTAAATCTATATTTGATGCAAGACCAACAGAATATTTGCTAGGAACCATAACAGAAGTTTTTAATAAAGTGATTTGACCATTTGCTGCTCCTTCAAAGGCACCCCAATGTAGATGAATATCATCTGCAGCAACATCAAATCCATTTTCTTCAAAATCAATGTAAACCTTTGTAGCAGTTGTAGGAATTATATCAGTTGCAGCAACTAATGTTCCATCCTCTAAGTATGCCTTTAAGCCATCCTTTACCCAGAATTCTTTACTAGCGTGTGCTATTCTAAAGGATTCAAATGTAACTGTACCATCACCTTTTAATTCCATACAGAATCTTGTACCATTGATGTTTTTACCACCCCATAGATATTTATATCCTTCTGTAGTATCTACTGTTTCTTCATCAGATCTTAAGTCAACCCATTTAACTAGCTTGCTTTCATTTGCAAAGAAGATTGAATCAATGGCTAACTCTTCTTCACCAGTGAAATATAGTTCTAAATGATCTGCTACAGTCAATCCAGATATTTCTAAATCAATAATATACCATACATAACCATCTTTTGTAACATATGGATAATCTGTTAAATCAGCAGGAACTGATTTTAACCCTTCACCTGCATACCAGCTATGTGACCAAGATTCAGTACCATTACCATCTTTGAAACGGAAGCCACTTAAATCACCCTTTGCAACAATTACCATATATTTTTGATTTGTACATCCGCGACTTGAAGCAAAATCAAGATTTGTATAGTCTGCTTGTGGAGCAAATACTAATGCATCACCGTCAACAGATACCTTATCAGCACCATTATAGCTAATCATATAATATAAGCCTGCATCAAGTACTTTTTCGTTTGCAATACTTGCCTCATAGGTTGTATCAATTGTTGCTTGAGTTCTGTTGAAATTATCAAAGATAACTACGTTTTCAGAATCAATGCGAGGATAATCCTTTAATGCTTCTTTTTCTTTTAACTCTGAATAGAATAGATTAGCAATACTGCATTCTTTAGATGAAGCAAATACAAAGCCCTCTAAGCCTTCAACTAATAAACCAGACTTTTCTAAGTCAATTGCATATGGATAGAATGCACCATCTACTGCATTTACAAGTGCAACATCATCCTTATTCTTTAAGCTTGCCCAAGCTACAGCAGTTTGTGCTGTACCATTTACAACTGCAGCTACAGTTAATCCTGTTGTATCACCCAATACAGATACAACGAGTTGTGTATTCGTACCAACAGCTACTATAGGTGTTGTATAGGAAGCACCTCCATTTAAAGTAATGCTTGGTAAAACAATAAAGCCTGTAGAATCTCTCCACCAACAAGTAGAATCAGTTTTATTTACTGCGTCTCTATCAAACTTATCTAATACTGTTTTTTCACTAGCTACATTCATAAATACTTCTTTGATTTCAATTACAGCAGAGCATTCACCCTTTGCATATAAATGGAAGCCTAAAATCTTATCTAATACCTTAACCTCACTAGCCTCACCTGAAGCAAGCATATATTTTGTATCTGCATCTTCAATAGATAGATTTGGAGAAATCATAACATCTTGGAATTCATTAGTTAATGCAGGTAAAGCCTCGCCATCATCATCTAAAGCATCTGCCAAATTAATCTCAAATACCTTGAATGCATCATCGCCTCTTAACCCTAATACTAAATTTGAATAGTCAATCGTTCCACTAACAACTCTCATCTTAAAGCCAATGTTACTAGCACTTTCAAGAGCATAAGTTCCTGTTGCCATCTTATAAATAGATGCATCTGGATCTTTAGGGAAACCTTCTGCTTCATTGTCTACTAATACACGTAATGTAGATGTAGCATCATAAACGCCATTAGAAGTTGTTCCAACTAATGTTGCACTACTAAAATCATTAATTGTAGTGTCAAATGCTTCATTGAATTTACGTGTTACTGTTCCTTCAGGAAGATCTCTTACGAAAGCGTCACGATGTGTAATAACAACTGGTGCCTCTTCATAAGTTACTGAATATTTTGCAGTTTTTCCTTCAAAAGTAACTACAATTTCATAAGTACCAGCCTTAGTCTTGTCAACCTTTGAAGAATCCACTTGATACCCAGTAATTGTCTTTTCTCCTGATTGACTATAGGTTGCCTTAACTACAAGGTCTCCTACACTAAATTCTGTTCCCACTGTGAATTTTCTTGTTCCACCAGAAACTTCAATTTTTTGTAAGTCATCTGTTTCAACAGGTGGCTGATCAACTGGTTTATCAGTATTTGTACAGCCTGTTACAGCTACTGCAAATAATGATAACGCTAAAAATATAATACCTCTTTTTTTCATTTTTGTTTTTTCCTTTCTTTGTTTTTATTACGCCCCATATACGCTAAATTCGGATAACTGGGCACTATATCCGCCTTTAACATCATTTGAGGTAATAACTAATTTAATATATCTTACCTTAACCGTATCTGTAGTAACAATGTTTCTGTTACCTGTAGTTGGATCGAAAAGATATTTAGATTTTTCTACAATAGTGGAAAATTCAATATTACTATTGTAAGAACTATTTGTTGCTGAACCTAGAATTTCAATTTCTTGAGTTCTTGCACTCCATAATAAAGATGGTGGTAAAGATAATACAAATGTATTAACATCGTACAAATCACCTAAATCAATAACGATTTCTGCAGGGAATCCCTTTGATTCATAATATGAGGTCCCTGTTGCATCACCATCTATCATTTTTTCAACATTGTAAACATCGTTATGCTCTGTAGAATATACAATTGATTTCCCAAATACTAAGGATGGAGGGAAAAATTGGATTTCTGAGATTTCATAATAAGGAGCAGCAGTTGCAGAATCTGAACGGTAGAATCTTAATTGCAATCCAATGTAGCCTTGAGTTGTAATGTTAACATCAATTGCATTTCCAGAGCCTGGAGACATTTCATATTCTTTTGTCCCTGATAGTCTTGTATAATTCTCATTCACTGTTCCATCAGCCTTTAAACGACGTCCCCATACTTGGATATTATAATTGTAATAGAATTTATTGTCTTGATTTCCTAAAATACGAATAACACCAATTGTTTTAACAGAATCAAATTCAACGGTTAATGCTGCAAATTCATTTTCTTCATTCTTCCAAGCAGCACTTTTCCAAGTTGTAGATTTATTTCCATCTACTGCATTACTAGCATTTGAACCAGCTAAAGTGAAATCACCACTTCCATCATCTGCAGGAGTTGTGGTTTTGTTTCCACTGCCATGGGTCGCCTTTGCAGTGAATGATCCTTGAGAAGGAACTCCAATATAAGCTAAATCTCCACTCATAATTGCGAAGTCAGGAACATACATTCCTTCTTGAGTTATATTAGTATTCTTCTTTGAATCAACATTATTATCTTTTAAATTAAGCTTATATGGTAGCTTGATATAAGCTCCTAATACTTCTCCTTTACTATAAGAAACTGTATCCACATAAGAGTTGGATAAAATCTTTAATTCAGATAAGTCATTTACAGTTTTACCGGCAATCTCTATACCCTTTATAGAAACATTTTGAATTTTAGAGGTTGTAGACTCACCACTCATTCTTGATACAATTGTGTCCGCTATTTTATAGATTTTTACATTTTCAATTGTGACACCATTAATCGTACCACGGTCTCCTTCTGATTTTGTCCAGTCAATACTATAGGCAATCGTGAAATCAATGAAGAAATCATTTTCTGCATCCGTTTGATTGTCACCAAGCATTTGAGCATCCTCTATCGTTATATTTTTATAAGTGACATTTGTGATATCTGCATCATCACTATTATGGATAGATATAGCTGCTTTATGGAAATTATGTAGCACTGTAATATTTTCAAATGTGATTTCATCCATTGTTGCACCATAGGTTTCATAACCCACTTCCATAGATTGAGCTAAATCTGTCCAAACAATAACACCATCAAATTTTACATTTTTTGTATTTCCACGATCAGAATTTTTAACAACTAAAGAATCATCCCAGGTTCTTACAAATCCTCCGTTCACTTCAACATTTTCACAGGATTGAACAGAGATTCCATCTCCATTTTGACGAGCCGAGATAATTTTAACATTATTTAACTTTATATTTTTAGATTTATATAAGGCTATTGTCCATCCTGCTGGATCTAAGAAGGTTATTCCCTCTATCAAAACAGTATCGGTGGTTCTGATTTCAACTGGAATTGTATATTCTGATTCAGATCTTCTATTATATATAGCTCCAGATATAATTCCCCTACCACGAATGGTAACATTCTCTAAATCCTCAGTTCTTATTTGTCCATAAACAAATGCCCCACCTGCTAGATAGATTGTTTTATTACTATCTACTGGAATAGCATCTGCCTTATAAACACCTGGTCCTATGTATATAATTGAATCATCCTTTTTAGCTTGTTCTTCAGTAATCGGATTTTTTTCTATCTCTGATGCAAAAATATGAATGGCTGTTTTATAATCATCATTATATTCAACAACATAATTTCCGTTATATTCTAGGTCAAAGGAAATTTTATTATCTTCTACTTCTGGAGTAATTCCATAAATTCTTGGAGAAACAGTTGCAGAATTTATAGTCACATCATCAATTGTAATTTCAATGTGAACTCTACCTTCAAAATCAAAAAGTACAACAAGAACTGTTGTTGATGGTACATCCCAAGAAAATTTACGATTGTAATTTACTCTAGTCTCATAGACAAATAAAGGAGTCTCATTTACTTCTACATTTACTCCCTCATAGCTGTGAAGGGCTGAAGGTCCATCATATGTTACAAGCTTAGTTGTCGTAACCTCAGCTTCTGAGGATACAAAGTTTTTTTCATTGTAATATTCATTTGGATTTTTATCTGGGTTAACCGGTTCACCTCCATCAGTTTTTTTACAAGCAACAAAAGTGAAGCTAGTTAACACTGCTAACACTAGCAGTAAGCCTCTTCTTATCACTGATCCACAGCGGACGCTGCCGACGAAGTGCCTTGTGTAGATGTCGGTGGTCGCCGTAGCCTTAA
>CAMWJY010000047.1 GCA_947174685.1 uncultured Mollicutes bacterium
TTTGTGGTATGATTATACTAGATTGTTTTTTGAAAGGATATGATGCATATGCTAACAGATTTAGAGATTGCTCAACAAGCAAATCTGCAACCTATAAAGGAAATCGCTAAAAAGCTCAATCTTACTGAAGAGGATATTGAGCTATATGGTAAGTATAAAGCTAAAATACATCTTGATGCAGTGAAAAATGAAGCTAAGGGTAAGGTTATTTTAGTGACAGCTATAAATCCAACTCCAGCAGGAGAAGGAAAGTCAACGACTACAATAGGGTTAGCGGATGCATTACAGAAATTAAATAAAAAGGTTGTTGTTGCATTAAGAGAGCCTAGCTTCGGACCTGTTATGGGAATTAAGGGTGGAGCTGCAGGTGGTGGTTATGCGCAAGTCGTTCCTATGGAAGATATTAACCTACACTTTACGGGTGATTTTCATGCAATTACAACAGCAAATAACGCAATTGCGGCAATTTTAGACAATCATATTCATCAAGGGAATAGTTTAGGAATTGATCCTACACGCATCGTTCTTCATCGTTGTCTAGATTTAAATGATCGTGCTTTAAGAAATGTTACGATAGGCTTAGGTGGGAAAGCAAATGGAGTACCTAGAGAGGACCATTTTGATATTACTGTAGCCTCTGAGGTTATGGCCGTATTTTGTCTAGCAAAGTCGTTAGAAGATTTTAAGAATAGAATAAGCAGAATGGTTGTCGCATATACTTATGATAAAAAGCCTGTTACTGTAGACGATATTAAGGCGACAGGAGCAGTGACTTTAATTATGAGAGATGCATTAATGCCTAACCTAGTACAGACTTTAGAGCATACGCCGGCATTAGTTCATGGTGGACCTTTTGCCAATATTGCACATGGTTGTAATTCTGTAATTGCTACTCAAATGGCAATGAAGCTAGGAGACTATGTTGTAACTGAGGCAGGCTTTGGTGCTGATTTAGGAGCTGAGAAGTTCTTAGATATCAAATGCCGTATGGCAGGAATTCAACCATCTTGTGTTGTGATTGTTGCTACAATAAGAGCTCTTAAAATGCATGGTGGAGTAGCAAAAGAGGATTTGTCTAAAGAAAATGTAGAAGCATTACAATTAGGAATACGTAATTTAGAGAAGCATATAGAAAATATTAAGAAATATAATTTAGGTTATGTTATTGCGATGAATCGTTTTGGCAGTGATACTAAAAAAGAACTAGAAGCATTAGAAGCTTGGGGAAAAGAAAATAACCATCCTATCGCTTTATCTGATGTTTTTGCAAAAGGAAGCTTAGGTGGTATCGAGCTTGCAGAAAAGGTATTAGAGGTAACCTCTAAAGATGAAGGTAAATTTAAATGCTTGTATGATGTAAATTCAAGTATTAAAGAAAAGATTACCACCATCTGCAAGGAAATCTATGGAGCTAATCATGTTGAATTTACACAGACGGCAAAAAATCAAATGGCTACTATAAAGAAGAATGGTTGGGAGCATTTACCAATTTGTATGGCAAAAACGCAATATTCTTTATCTGACAATCCCAAGCTACTGGGTAGACCAGAGAATTTTACGGTGACTATTCGTGAAGTTAAACCTTCAATAGGAGCAGGATTTATTGTTGTGTTAAGTGGAGATATATTAACAATGCCAGGGCTACCTAAGGAACCTGCCAGTGAAAAAATGGATGTTATTGATGGTAAGGCAGTAGGATTATTTTAAAAAGGGAAGAGAGTAAATGGATTTTATAGCAAATCAAAAACAAGTTATTTTAAACTTTTCAGAAAAGTATTGTAAAAATGAAATAGAGGTTTTAAATTCTCAGTGCTTTAGGGATGTATGGGGGAAGTTTTTGGATCATATTTATAAGGTAGAAAAGCAGGATGTTTTACGTATTATAGAGATTCTTCCTAATCCTAAAAAGGATTACGTAATCCTTTTTAAGCTGTTATTAGAGTTTGAATTATCAGAGATCAGAAAGCTAAGTGTACACTTTAAGCAAATTCTTGAGCATACAGATATCTTATATGAGCTAATAGAAGATTTCTATGATTATTGGCGTCGTTTAGAGCGTTATGGTTTAGTATATTCCAAAAGTAGACTTAGTGGCGTTGAAACAGCATCTTTCACGTCTATAACTAATCAATTTACGAATGTCATTTTAAGTACTTATCGTACAATATGTCATAAGGTATTAGGAGAGGCTTTCTCTATCTATCGTTCTTTACCAGCTGGTGTAAATGCAGGTCTAATGATCTCTAAGCATAACTGGATGGGAAAGGATAGTAAATATGCATTTCTTTCTAAGGCTTCAGTTTTAGAACAAGTTTTGATACGTCCACCTTTTATTACATATTCTGCTAAGAATAAAAGAACTGGTACTTATCCAGAGGTGTTTGAAAATCCGCTACCTAAGCTTTCTACAGGATTTAAGGCAGAAGAATACTATTGTTATCAGGCAAAGGTAGGAAGTGCTTTAGCCTATGTTTATTTTCACAGAGACTTTTTAGCTTTAGGAATTACACTTTGTAATTTATTTGAATTTGTTCCTCTTTATAAATGTGCAGGTAAAAAACCAGACTTACTTTATATATTTGGCGCAGATATTGAAGGAGAATCCTTCTTTTATCATGATAAAGAGGATGATATATATCTAGGAGTTGCTCCTCATAATTCAAGCGTGGATTACTTTGGATATATGAAGAAGATGTTATTAACCTTATATAATGTCAAAATGATTGATAATGGAAATCTTCCACTTCATGGAGCATGTGTAAACATTACGATGAAATCAGGCGTAACAAAAAATGTTGTCATTATTGGAGATAGTGGTGCTGGTAAGAGTGAATCCTTAGAAGCATTGAGTGAATATGCAGGAGATCAAATATCGTCATTACTTACAGTATTTGATGATATGGGAACCTTTAAATTGATTGATGGCGAAATTTATGCATATGGTACAGAAATTGGCGCTTTTGTGCGATTAGATGATATGGCATCAGGATATGCATATCGTGAAATGGATAGAGCAATATTTATGAATCCTGATAAAGTAAATTCTCGTTTAGTTATTCCAGTGGCTACCTATGCTCAAATTATGAAAGGCTATAAAGTAGATATGGTTTTATATGCCAATAATTATGAGGATGTGGCAATTCAATTAAAGGAATTCACAGAGGAAAAGTCTGCGTTAAAGACCTTTATTCGTGGTGCAAGATATGCTAAAGGTACAACTCAAGAGGTTGGATTAGTAGAATCCTTCTTTGCAAATCCTTTTGGTCCTGTTCAAAGAGAAGAACAAACACGCCAATTATTAGATTTATATTTTACAAGACTATTTACTAATCATGTTTTTGTAGGAGAACTTTATACAAAGCTTGGTATATTAGGTAAACAACAGGATGGTCCTAAGGGAGCAGCAGAAAAATTATTTGAAATTTTAGAAAAATAAAGCTTCAACTGAGAGTTGAATACGGTTCAATTACAGGTTTCTAGACTTTTTTAAAACTCTACTTTATAATAAAGTCAAAGGAGGAAAGTAATATGGATAGAATAAAAATGGGAAATTTCTTAACAGAATTAAGAAAGGAAAAAGATTTGTCTCAAACAGATTTAGCAGAGATTATAGGAGTCACCTTTCAAGCAGTTTCGAAGTGGGAACGAGGGGAAGCTATTCCTGATATAAGTATATTAGAGAAATTAGCAAGTTTTTATAGTGTATCAATTGATGAAATTATAAAAGGAGAGGTATCAGTAAAACAGATTCATAAGCAAGAGGTTATTGTAGAAACCATTCAATCTAAAGAAGAAAATGGATTTTTGCATCAAAAAAGAATTTTTGGGTTTTGGTTTGCTTTAGCATATTTATGTATATATCTTTTGCTTGGATTTTGTCCTTTTGCAAGAACGTCTTTCTTTAGTTCATCAACTATAAATGGGACTACAACGACAGTTTATGTAGTATTGAACTATTATAAATTTATTTTTAGTGCAAACTTTAATTTGTGGAATTTCTTTATGTTGCTTCAGTTTTTAACCACTCTAGGAATCATTGCATTTACAATGCTGTTTTATGCATGTACAACTAAAAAAGCTTTTCGGTCAATGTATCTTGCAAGGTTTATTTTTATCATTATTAATCTAGCTACACTATTTTTAAATGCAGTACTAGTAGTTGATTCATCCTATGATGTTTCTGTAGGAAATTATTTGATTATGATTGCAATCCTAGTATCTGATATTTTGTTCCTATGTTTAAAACCAAATAGAAAATCATATATCTTACAAGATTATCAATAATTCGTTTTCCAATACATAATTGTATTGGAATTTTTTTTTGTAAATGATATAATACTTTTATAAAGGTTATGGTGATAAAATGGCAGTTGTTATTTCAGGAAAAGAATTAGCTAAAAATAAAAAGTTAAAAATGGCAGAAGATGTGAAATCTTTCAAGATTACCTATGGAAGATTACCTCACCTAGCTGTAATACTGGTTGGAGAAGATTCAGGTAGTATTTCTTATGTTCGTGGAAAAGAGAAGGCTTGTGAAGAGGTTGGTTTTATCAATACCACAATTCGGAAACCAGATACAATTTTAGAAGATGAACTTCTAGATATCATTGATAAACTAAATAATGATCCTCTAGTCGATGGAATTTTAGTTCAATTACCATTGCCTAAGCATATTCATTCAGAACGTATCATCCAATCCATAAGAAAGGATAAGGATGTGGATGGCTTCCATTTTGAAAATGTTGCAAGTCTATATTTAAAACAACCAGGCATTGTTTCTTGTACACCAAAAGGAATTATAGAAATATTAGATTCTATTTCCTATCCAATTGAAGGTAAGAATGCAGTAGTCATTGGTAGAAGTAATATTGTAGGTATGCCAGTATCTAAGCTTTTACTTGATCGTAATGCAACCGTAACCATTTGTCATAGTCGTACAAAGGATCTAGCAAGTATAACAAGAAATGCTGATATATTAGTGGCAGCAGTAGGAAAAGCTAATTTTGTTACCGCTGATATGGTTAAAGAAGGTGCAGTTGTAATTGATGTTGGTGTTAATCGTAATCCAAATACCAATAAGCTTTGTGGAGATGTAAACTTTGCTGAGGTAGAACCAAAGGCTTCTTATATTACAAAGGTTCCAGGTGGTGTTGGACCTATGACAATTTGTTGCTTAATGGAAAACACGATAGAATGCTATTTAAAGCATGTAAAGGAGTAAGCTATGATAGAACGTTACAGTAGAGAAGTCATGCGTAGGATTTGGACAGATGAAAATAAATTTAAAGCATTCTTAAAGGTAGAAATACTAGCTTGTCGTGCGTGGAGTGAGATTGGTCATATTCCAAGTGAAGATGTAGATAAAATAGAAGCGAATGCTAGCTTTGATTTAAATAGAATATATGAAATAGAAGCACAAACGAAACATGATGTAGTAGCCTTTACTAGAGCTGTATCTGAAACTTTAGGAGAAGAAAAGAAATGGATACATTATGGACTTACCTCTACAGATGTTGTAGATACTGCAAATGGCTATTTATTAAAACAAGCTAATGATATTATTTTTGAGGATATTTTAAGCTTTATGAAAGTATTGAAAGCTCAGGCTTTACGCTTTAAGGCTACACCTTGTATTGGTAGAACGCATGGGATTCATGCAGATATCACATCTTTTGGTTTGAAATTTGCTTTATGGCATGAAGAAATAAAACGTAATTTAGAAAGATTTCAAAATGCTAGACTAGAAGTAGAAGCTGGTAAGATGAGTGGAGCTGTAGGGAACTTTGCTAATATTCCCCCTTATATTCAAAACTATGTATGTGAAAAATTGGGTATACAATCTGCAAATATTTCTACACAGGTATTACAAAGAGATCGTCATGCGTATTATGTAGCTACACTTGCTACAATCGCAAGCTCCTTAGAACAAATGGCATTAGAGATTAGACACTTACAAAGAACTGAGGTTCATGAGGCAGAGGAGGCTTTTAGTAAGGGGCAAAAAGGATCTTCAGCTATGCCTCATAAAAGAAATCCAATTTCTTCAGAAAACATATGTGGGTGTTCTAGAGTGATGAGAGGCTATATGCATACAGCATATGAAAATGTTGCCTTATGGCATGAACGCGATATTTCTCATTCCTCTGCAGAAAGAATCATTTTACCTGATGCAACAATGCTATTAGATTATATGCTTACACGTTTTAAAGGGATTGTTGAAAACTTAGTAGTTTATCCAGAGGTTATGCTAGAAAATATCTATAAAACGAATGGTGTTATTTTTGCTCAAAGGGTAATGAATGCTTTAATTGAGAAAGGATTATCTAGAGAGGAAGCCTACGATTTGGTTCAACCTATTGCTATGGAGGCTTATAATGAGAAGAAGGACTACCATAGTCTATTAGAAACAAATCAAAAGGTTAAAGAGCATTTATCTAAAGAAGAACTAAATGAATGCTTTACTTTAGAATATTATTTTAGTAATTTAGATTATATTTATAAAAAATGTTTTAAATAAAAGGGAGTGCAGTATATGTTAAATATTAAGCTTGCAACATTTAAATCTAGACTTCAACATTCTTTAGAATTTGATAAAGAGATTGAAAGCTTTATAGAAAATATAGAAAAGGAAATAGGAACTACTTTAGAACTATCTGAATTATCAGATTATGATTGTGATCTAAAACTGATCTTTATTCAGACAGGCGGTTCAGAAGGACTATTCTTAGAAAATATTAATCTATTACAGGAGCCCTATTATTTATTAACGAATGGTGGAAATAATAGCTTAGCAGCCTCCTTAGAGATTCTTAC